>CACYNZ010000408.1 GCA_902775835.1 uncultured Eubacteriales bacterium
GTTCTTGTTCACATAGTAGTCGCCAACCCAGGTGGAGACTGCCATGGTGCCGTTGTTCTGGAGGAAATACCAGCCGCCCTTGTCGCTGCCGATCCACTTATTGGTGACCTTCACGCCGGTAGCGGGATCAAAGTAGTACCAGTATCCACCGATCCTCTTCCAGCCGGTAGCGAAGGAGCCGTCGCCGTTGTAGTAGCGATTGCCCACCCACTGGGGCTTCTCTTCCAGACCGGTTACGAGGTTGTAGGTAGCGGTCAGGGGAGCGCTCTCTTCCAGATGGCCTTCCATCTGGTAGGTAGAGCCCTGCAACTTGGTGGCGATGTCAGCGGATGCCATAACAGGCAGCATGACGGCCAGCACGAGTACCAGTGCGAGAACCTTCTTCATAGTAGTAACCCTTCCTTTAATATATTTATCAGGAGAATCACCTCAGATGCTGCTTCAGGAATCCTGCCGCCTCATCGTCTTGCCAGGGTGGTTGCTCTTGACAGTTGGAATGATATCAGACCTTCACAAACTTGTCAAGCACTTTTCACAAATTCATCACATTAATTTTAATTTTGGTAATAATTAGTACATACAACCTAAATAGTTGACATAAATATGGATTAATTAATCAAACTGTCATCACATTGTGACGAAATTACGATCAAATGACACATGAAAGCTCATAAATTTTTCAAAAAATCGCATAATTTTTCAAAAAAATTTTTCAGTTTCCGATTCGCTGCTGACCAGACAGTGCACAGGGCAAGGAGTCCCATCGGAACTATGGGGCATATGAGAAAAAAGGACCGGCACGGACCGGTCCCTGGTGTCTGGAAAGCATGAAAAAAGGAACCGCGTCTGCGGCTCCTCCTGAGCTTACGCCTGGGTTTTCTGCAGATAGTCTTCATATCCGCAGTAGTAATCGGTGATGGTTCCGTCATTGTGGATTTCCAGAATCCGGTCAGCCACCGTGGAAACGAACTGGTGGTCCTGGGAAGTGAAGATCACGTTTCCGGGGAAATTGATCAGTGCGTTGTTGACAGCGGTGATGGATTCCAGATCAAGATGGTTGGTGGGCTGGTCCAACATGAGGAAGTTGGCGCCGGAGAGCATCATCCGGGAAAGCATGACGCGCACCTTTTCGCCGCCGGAGAGGACGGATACGGGCTTGTACACATCATCACCGGAGAAGAGCATGCGGCCCAGGAAGCCGCGCATGTAGGTTTCCAGCTGCTCCGGTGAGTACTGGGCGAACCACTGCATCATGGTCAGGTCGCAGCCGTCAAAGAACTTGCTGTTGTCCTTGGGGAAATAACTGGTGGAAATGGTGACTCCCCATTTGAAGGAGCCGGAATCTGGTGCGATTTCTTCCGCCAGAATGCGGAACAGGGCAGTGGCTCCCTGCTCGTTGCCCACCAGGGCAATCTTCTGTCCCTTGGTGACCACGAAGGAGACATCCTTGAGCAGCTGCATGCCATCCTGATTATAGGAAAGGTCCGTGACGGAAAGGATATCCTTTCCGGCCTCGCGGTCGGGCGTGAAATTGACCCAGGGATAGCGCCGGGAACTAGCCGGCATTTCCTCCAGGGAAAGCTGATCCAGCAATTTTCTGCGGGATGTGGCCTGCTTGGCCTTGGACTTGTTGGAAGAGAAGCGCTGGATGAAGGCCTGGAGTTCGCGCATCTTGTCTTCGCGGCGCTTCTTCTGGTCGTTCATCAGGCTCTGCATCATCTTGGAGGACTCATACCAGAAGTCGTAGTTGCCCACGTACATTTTTACCTGGTTGAAGTCAATGTCCACGATATGCGTGCAGATGTTGTTCAGGAACCAGCGGTCATGGCTCACCACGATCAGGGTGCCGGGGAAATCCATCAGGAAGTCCTCGAGCCAGGCCACGGAGCGGTTGTCCAGGTTGTTCGTAGGCTCGTCCAGCAGCAGTATGTCGGGATGTCCGAACAGGGCCTGGGCCAGCAGAACCTTGAACTTGTCACCTGCGGGAAGGTCACCCATGACGGTCTGATGCACAGCGGTGGAAATGCCGAGACCGGTGAGCAGGGAAGCGGCGTCGCTTTCCGCGTTCCAGCCGTCCATTTCGGCAAACTCGCCTTCCAGCTCGGCGGCCTTTTCACCGTCAGCGTCCGAAAAGTCCGGCTTCATGTACAGCGCGTCCTTTTCCTTCATAATATCGTAGAGGCGCTGATTGCCCATGATGACGGTATCCATGACCGTGTAGGCGTCATACTTGAACTGATCCTGTTTCAGGGTGGACATGCGCTCATTGGCAGGAATTGTGACATAGCCTGTGGTGGGCTCAAGCTCTCCGGAGAGAATTTTCAGAAACGTGGACTTGCCGGCGCCGTTGGCTCCGATAATGCCGTAGCAGTTTCCCGGAAGGAACTTGAGATCCGCGCCGGAAAAGAGCTTCTGTCCGCCGAAGGTCAGGGAAACGTTGTTTACTGTAATCATGTGCTGTCCGGAGGCTGATGCCTCCTCCACCTCCTGGTGCAGTCATAGTCGTCGATCCGGCATGGATATGCCGCACAGGAGTCATGATATCATAAGCGGAAGGAAAAGAAAACGGTGGAAATGGGAAGATGCATTACGGTTTCCCACAATTCCACCGGTTTGCTCAGGTAGTTTTCTCGCGGGCATCCTGGAGCTCCTTCTCCCAGGTCAGATGCCGGTACGGTATGGCGCGCTCATCGGTTTCGAACCAGTGAATGAAATCCTCCATCATGGGCAGGGTCCACTGAGTGTCAATCTGGGCGGTGGTATAGGTCTTGCTCTGCAGGCGGTCGAAACCGAAGATATCCCGGACATGGGATTTTTCCGCATTCACGACCACGCTTTCCGCCAGATGCGCCGGAATGAAGATCACGCCGGAGACGGTGCCGAGCACCACGTCACCGGGCATGCAGATGGCCTGTCCGATGCGGCAGGGCATGTTGTATCCGGTCATGACGCACTGGCCGATGCCGGTGGGATCAATGCCGCGGTAATAGATCTGCAGGCCGTCGATCTTCAGGATCTGCTGCAGGTCGCGGATGCCGCCCCAGATGACGGCTCCGCCGCGCTTGGTGCGGGTGCGGATGGCCGTGGACAGGTTGCCGCCCACATAGGTGCCCTCAAAGATCTTGTCATAGAGGTCCACCACCACCACGTCATCCTCCACAAGCCGGTCGATGACCCACTGATTATAGAAGCCCTTGTATCCTTCATCCTCATGCCCGATCTTCATCAGGGCGTCATTCAGATCCGGGCGCATGGGCACCATGACCGCGGTGACGGCCCGGCCCACAAGCACCTGTTCACCGGCGGTCATGCGGAAGTTGGTCTCCCAGTTGTTGCGGTAGCCCTGGTTCCACAGCGGGCCCCAAGCTTCCTCAAAGGTGATATTGCGCATCCGATCCAGCACGTTCCG
>CACYNZ010000409.1 GCA_902775835.1 uncultured Eubacteriales bacterium
TCCGCCCGTCACTCTCCGCACCCACCTGGGAAAAGCCCACGACAATCAGGTTTCCGGGGTTCTCCTGTCCGGCATCCTGTGCGGGATCCTTGCATCCGTCAAGCAGGGCTGTCAGCAGCAGAAGCAGGAAGACCAGCCAGATCTTTCTCATCATTTTTCTCCTCCTCATCCTGGAATCCTTCTCCCGGTCCCGGCAGACGCACAGATACCACGGTTCCCACTCCCGGCGTACTCTCAAAGGACAGGCCGAACGGTTCACCGCAGTACAGCCTTATGCGCTCATGCACATTTTTCAGGCCAAGCCCGCTGTGATGATCATGGTACACGCCCTTCTGCATTTCCCTCAGGGTTTCCTCACTCATGCCGGCGCCATTGTCGCTCACACGGATCAGTATATGCTCCCCGTCCATTTCGCCCGTGATCCGGATCAGGCCGCGTCCGCGGCGGTTCTTGATGCCGTGGTACAGGGCGTTTTCAATCAGCGGCTGCAGGATCAGCTTCGGCACCATGCAGTCCTGCATCTCCTCCGGAACACTGATGCTGTAATCCAGAATATCGCTGTAGCGCACCTGCTGGATTTCCAGGTAACTGGTCGCCTGAACCAGCTCCGCGCGCAGGGAAATGATGTCCCTGCCGCCGCTGAGGGAATTCCGGAAAAAGGTGGACAGGTTCGTCACCATCGACACCACATCCTGTTCCCGCTGGGATTCGGCCAGGATCACGATGGAGTCCAGTGTATTATAGAGGAAATGCGGATTGATCTGTGCCTGAAGCAGCTCCAGCTCCGCGCGGTGCAGCGAGCGCTGGTCCTCCATCTGCTTTGCCATGAGATGCCGGATCCGCTCCGCCATGCGGTCAAAGTTCCGGTCAAGAATCCGGAGCTCCTCAATATCGGTTTCCACCGGCTTCCCGTAGGACTGGTCGGATCCCAGGTGTTCCGCCTTGTCCGACAGTTCGCCGATCGGTGCGGTAATGCCCCTTGTGATCCGGATGGAAAAAATCAGCATGCCCAGGGAAAAGAGCACGGCCACAAGCACGGCCGTGACAATCAGAGCCGTGCTCTGCGCCCCGATGGACCGTCTCAGGCGAGCCAGCTGCTGCACCTCATCATCAATGAAGTCATGCATGTATTGTTCGATCAGGAGGGTAAGCCCGGTCTCGCCCCGTATATTGCGCTCCAGAAGCTCCATGCGCATGTCATAGGTGTCCGTCTCCGCAATCTCGATCATGTAGCCCCGCAGATTCCTGCACATGTCCAGCATGCTCCGTATACGCCAGCGGTTGTCCGGCAGCGAGGTGGTTTCCTCCAGTCTGTGAAGCACTTCCTCCGCGCTGTCCAGCTCCTGCATGGGCAGTTCCTCCACGGAATGCGCCGTGCGCGGACGGATGACATGATTGTACATTTCCAGGTCCAGCGTGCTTTTGAATTCCTTATTAAAGTCCGCGGCCGTGTTGGCGCACAGAAGTGCCTCTTCATACCGGGAATTCACGGATATGAGCATCAGACTGAAGACGGCTATGATCACCGCCGTGGTGATATATGCCGTCATCAGCAGCCTGTTGATCTGTCCCTTGACGCTGTTTGGCGCAGCGCCTGCCTTTCCGATCTTCGGCATGGTCTTCCTCCTGCAGCTTTGTGAGAAAGTGTCATAACGTGAAAAGTGTATCATAGTTCCCATGCGCCGTCATGAACAGATGCCACATTTCGAAAAAAAGTATCATTCGCCGAATAAAAACTTCAGATTTTTGCCTGGCACGGCAATTTTCCAAAATTGTTTCTATCCATTCCGAAAAAAACTCCATGCAGTTTTCCTCCATATTTTCTATACTGAAGCCACGAAATGGTCTCTGAGAAGACCGGAAAAAACAGGAGGTAGACTTATGAAGAAGTTTTCGCGTCTGCTGGTTGCTCTGGCACTTTTGACCGCCATGGTCATGGTTTCCGCCGCTGCCCTGGCTGAAATCACCGTGGGTATTGTCAACAATCCCCCGTCCGAATCCGGCTACCGTGAAGCCAATGTCAAGGACTTCGAGTCCGTGTTCTCCGCTGAGAACGGCTATGCCGCCAAGACCTATTACAGCCTGAAGAACGATGAGCAGCTCAGCGCAGCCCGTCAGTTCATCACCGACGGCGTGGATTATCTGCTGATCTCCGCCGCTGAGACCACCGGCTGGGATGCCGTGCTGCGCGACGCACAGGAAGCCGGCATCAGCGTATTCCTCTTCGACCGTATGATCGACTGCGATCCTGAGCTGTTCGAGGCCGCCGTGGTTTCCGACATGGCACAGGAAGGCGAGACCGCTGTGAACTGGCTGCTGGGCCTTGGCCTGGAAGAATACAACGTGATCCATATTCAGGGTGCCATGGGCAGTGACGCTCAGCTCGGCCGTACCGGCGCTCTGGATGCCCAGTTCGAAGCCGGCACCATGAAGAAGGTTGTCCAGCAGACCGCCACCTGGGATGAAGCGGAAGCCAAGAAGATCGTGGAATCCGTCATCAACTCCGGTGAGGACTTCAACGTGATCTACGCCGAGAACGACGGCATGGCCCGCGGCGCTGTGGCCGCTCTGGACGAAGCCGGCATCACCCATGGCGTGAACGGCAAAGTCGTGGTTATGGGCTTTGACTGCAACAAGTGGGCACTTCGCGAACTGCTGGCCGGCAACTGGAACTATGACGGACAGTGCAGCCCCTTCCAGGCAGCCGTGATCGACGGCATGATCAAGACCCTGCAGGACGGCGGCGCCATCGAAGGCCTGAACGAAGCCAAGCAGATCATCTCCGTGGAAAAGGGCTTTGATGCCCGCGAGATCACCGAAGACGACATCGCCACCTACGGTCTGGGCGAATAATCAAAAACGTCTCGGATGAAAACCTGAAACACCAATATGGCGCGGTGCGGATCGCCGGCGGCAGGCCGCGGTCTGCACCGCGTCTTATCTTGAAATCACTTTTATGGCAAAGGGGCGAAGTGGATGGAATCTGGAATTGTGCTGTCCATGCGCGGCATATGCAAATCGTTCCCAGGCGTGCGCGCGCTTTCTGATGTGGATTTCACCTTGCGCGCGGGAGAGATTCATGCACTGATGGGCGAAAACGGGGCTGGCAAGTCCACCCTGATCAAGGTGCTCACCGGCGTTTACCCCAAGGACGCAGGCGAGATCCGCATCGCAGGCATTGCATCCCCCATCAGCATCCGCTCTCCCCAGGAAGCGCAGAATTTCGGCATCAGCACCGTGTATCAGGAAATCACCCTGTGCCCCAATCTCTCCGTGGCGGAGAACATGTATATCGGGCGCGGCAGGGGAAGCACCGTGCACTGGAAGGACATGGAGAAGAAATCCGGTGA
>CACYNZ010000410.1 GCA_902775835.1 uncultured Eubacteriales bacterium
CTACCTTTTCCGCCGTCTTGCCCGACTCTGTGCCACAGCCCACCAGACCTAAAATCATCAACACACCCAAACAGGCAATCCATAGTTTTCGCATAATGTTATCCCCTTTCATCACCAATTTCATCTATGTTCACTCTAACACTTGTAGTAAACTTCAAGTCAAGTATTTTCTCTTACAAATTGGCGCCGATTTTATATGCCATATCGGCAAAGGACGACTTTTCCACCAGACTGCGGGCACCGCAGCCTGTCGCCCAAACCTGCCCGACATCCTGCCATTCCATGTAGCGCACCAACGTTTCATAATGATTGGCCAGTGCTTCCATCGTCCAATCGGCACTGTTATAGGCCGTAGCCATCATAATGGATTTCTTGCCATGCAGTTTCCCCGTACGGGAATAAAACCTATCCACGATTATCTTTAGCTGGGCCGACATACCAAAGTAATACAGCGGTGTAGTCAGCACGATAAGGTCAGCTTCCAGCATCTTGGGCATCAGCGTATTTTCGATGGCGTCCTTGAATACGCAGGGGCCATCCATGCCGCATTTGTCACAGCCCTGACAAGGATGCGTTTCCTCATGCGCCGCATCAAAGGTAAAGACTTCATGCCCGGCGCTTTTCGCCCCTTCGGTGAACCGGTCTGCCAGATAAATCGAGGTGGACTCATTTTGCGGATGGGGGCTGCTGGTAATCACCACAATCTTCATGTTCTTTCCTCCCGAAACACTTCCCGGTACAAATTCCTTTGCTTCCTTACTGCTCTTTTCGCCAGTCAGAGCGCCCAGACCACAGCCGGAAAGAAACAAGGTCATAGCACCTGTGCCGGCAAGCTGTATAAATTCCCGTCTGTTCATAAGGATTTCCTTTCGTCAATGCCGCTGCTTATTTGCCGGCACAGTCAGCCAGGGACGGCGAAATCATCGCAGCCTTAAAGGAACGCACTTCATAATCGGCCATGCCGCCTGCGTAATACACATCTTCCCGCAGGATTTCTTCCACGGCTTCACGGGTTTCTGCGCCCGTAATCATAATCCCGGCCATCTCTTTATCGGTATACGGCCCCACCAACAGGAAATCACCCTGCTCAAAATGTTTGGTAAACCAGGCAATATGCTGCTTAAAGAGCTCCTCGCCCTTACCTGCCGGAATCTTGTCTGCCTTTAACACCTGATTGATGATAAACATATACTTCACTCCTCACAGATTCATGCCAGCGTCATAGGCTTCCTGCATGGCCGCCGACTCACGAATTGCTCAGGGTCATGTCCAAGGCTGCCTTTTTCTTCAGCAGCAGGTACATAGGGATAGTCACTGACGTAAATGCCCAGCAGTGACAGGGCTCCCAGTCCCCCCATTTTCAAAAAATCTCTGCGGTTCATCAGCTCTCCCCCTTGACCAGCAACTTTTTCAGGCAGTTGTAGCTAAGCTCATAAACCGAATGATATACGAAGCCCACCCTAGTGTAAAACCTCGTTCATATTTATAACAATTGTTATTCTGGAAGATCGGGATATATGGACACCAATTTTGTTCTAGCTTTGTCTATTGTAAAGTGCCAATGTATGGGGGTGAGTTTGGCGTTTCGTTCCTTTTCCCAGACAGCTACTTCTTTTTGCAGCTTGTCAATGGAATCGACACGTCTGGCCAGGCACTGCTTGGTAAGAATGTTCAATTCTATTTCGGCCATATCCAGCCAGCTGCCATGTTTCGGGGTATAGTGAATCTCCAGCCGCCTTGCCAAACGGTGTGCCTCCTGTGGCTTGAACCGCTTGTAAAGCGAGCTCTTGGCATGGGTGTTCAGATTATCCATGACGACAACAATTGTTTTCGCTTTCGGGTACATGACATCGCAAATGTACTGGATTTCTTCTGCCCAATCAAGGGCAGTGCGTCTTTCGCGTACTGAAATGTGTTGACGCCCAGTCAGTGGTTCTATTACGGCGAATATGCTGCATGTGCCATTACGTTCATACTCCGCATCTTCTTTCAAATTCTGTCCAGGCCTCATGGGAAGCGGGCTTCGCACATCGCCAAGCAACTGGTAAGGCTTCTCGTCGAGACATATCACAGGAAACTCTTTACAGTATGGCCGCTCATAGACATCGATCACATCTTCCATATGGGCGATGAAATCTGCATCCTGCTTTGGCGGAATGCACCAATAAGTTTTCATGTGAGGACGCAGTTTGTTTTTTTTAGCATGCGTCTCACGGCCTCCTCACCGGCAGACAGCTCGAGTTCGACTCGTGCTTTCTCTGTGAGCAGCTTCACAGTCCATCTGGCATGTCCTTCCGGGGGATTGCTGCAGGCCATGGCAATGATTCTCGCCTCAAGAGCACCATCAATCTTACGGTTTGCGTTGTCAGAGTTGATGTTTCTGTTGCGAACAAGAACTTTATCAATGCCCTCCAAGGCGTAGCACTTTACCACATTGCAGATCGTGGGCTTTGAGACACCAAGGTAATAGGCGCAGTCGTCATAGGTAGTGGCAGATGTCTGATTCTCATCCAGAGCCAAAAGGATACGGCACCGATTCCGTATGGTGTTCGAGGTTCTTTTATCGCGAACAACTTCCTTCAAACGATTACGTTCCGTGTTGGTTAATGCAACCTTGTATTTTCTTCTACGTCCTGCCACGGCTTTCGCACCTCCTTGGAGACTTTTTCCTCATTATAGCATAGGTCGCCATGGCATGACTATTATTAAATTTTTGAACGAGGTTTTACACTAGGCGTGGACAAAGAGTAATGGGATAAAAATATCCATTCTCATACACACTGTTTCAAACATACGTTCCATAAGTGTGGCAAATTTTCTATGAAAGCTTCCAGCATGCTATCAAGCTCCTTTTCCATAAAAAGCATTCTCTTTTTGACTGCATCAATCAACTCCTTAAGGATCAATATCAGGGCACTTGAATAGTGCAGATCCTGAAGTTCATCATAGGCATCATAATACATTCCACCAAAGCTGCGCCCATCCGAATTACGGCGTTGTTCCAATGAAAGCATCATGTATCTGGTAAAGACAATGGCTACATGAGAAGTCATCGCATCATATGAAATGGCATGGCTCTCTTTTCCAAGTTTCAAAAAGGATTTGCACATCTTGAAAAAGACCTCTATGCTCCAGCGTTTTCCATATGTTTGGATGATCTCTTCCTCTTTGAGACTTACATCGGTGGATACAAGGATAAGGTAATCCTGCTTATTGTTGCGGTTTCTTACGAATACCAGTTTTACAGGAATTGATTTGCCATCTTTTACTGCTTCTGCTTCAACAGAAAGCAAATATTTGGAGACACCACGACGTTTCTTGGATG
>CACYNZ010000411.1 GCA_902775835.1 uncultured Eubacteriales bacterium
AACACCTTCTATATTATATAGCAGTCGTCCGCTGCGGCAGACACCCGTCTTTATGCAGTCGTCTGCTGCGTCAGCCACCTGTTTTTATGCAGTCGTCTGCTATGTCAGACACCTGTATCCATGCTGTCTGCTGATCCACGGTGGGCTGATTTTCGGTGGATTTATGTCTCTTTGGCGATTGCCTTTTTCTGCACGATATAAGTTTTCCCATCCGGGCCTATCTGTTTCTCAAACCGCCGGGCCAGCTCTTCCTTTCTCTTATTTCCTGTCCCGAACCAGGCAATGATTGTATTCGGGCTCAGCTGCAGGGCATCTGCCAGTTCAGATACAGACACAGGCTTTCCTCTTTCTGCAAGAAAACTGTAGGCAGCGACAAAACGGTTTATGGACTCTTCCCTGGTTTTCCGGTTGCGGTCCTGGATTCGGGAATATTTATCCTGATTCTGCCCAGGCGAAATATCCTTCAGCAGACTTTCTTCATCAATGGAATGAACGGGGTAGCAGTACCAGAGATTGACAGGTTCGGACTCTGGAAATTCCCTCAGAGTGGCGTCTACCTGCCAGGCGGATTTGCTTAGCCCTCTGACGCGTGCATCTTCTACGGCCTGCCGGAATCTCAGTATATCATTAGGATTAAATGCATTTTCACAGTGCCTGATCAGCTCTGCCGCAGACGATTGATTGACTGAGAAACCCGAATCTTCTTTATCCTGTTCTGCCTTCTCAAGCCACCCGCCGCATATGATTTCCCTGCAGACTTCCTGTTCTGTTACCAGATTCCGCAGTTCTTTTTTGACGGGCAGTTCGATCAGGTCCAGCAGGGCATCCGCATCCCGTGCAAAGACACCGGAACCGCTGGCGCGGTCCATGGATTTCTTTCCGCCCTGGGCGCCCTTACTGTGGTGATGGCAGTAAATGACAGAGCATCCCAGTTCGGTGCAGAGTATATCGAGCTGGGCACAGAATTTCGACATCTGTTCCGCAGAATTCTCGTCCCCCGTGATGACTTTGTAAACAGGGTCTATGATAATGGCTGCGGGCCGCATGCCTTTTGCTCTTCTGACCAGTTTCGGCACGAGGCTGTCAAGCGGTACGGCCTGTCCTCTCAGATTCCAGATGTTGATGCGGTCCAGGTTTTCAGTGTCAATGCCAAGAGCCGTATAGACATTCTGAAAGCGGTGCAGACAGCTGGCCTTGTCCAGTTCAAGGTTTACATAGATGACATTTCCCTGTCTGCAGGAATGGCCGAGCCAGTCCAGCCCTTCCGCGATACTGATGGCAAGTTCGATCAGAAGGAAACTTTTTCCTGCTTTGGATGGTCCCGCAAGCAGCATTTTGTGTCCGCATCTCAAAATCCCTGAAATGAGTTCCGGTGCGAGATCCGGCATGGTATTCCAGACAGAGGACAGGTTTTCGAAATCCGGCAGGCTGTCATTTATCTCTTCTTCCTTTCCCTCGATAAAGGTGCGCCATTCGTCCCAGCCTGCTGCGCCGATATTTGATTCAATGATAAACTGCTTTGCGCTGCCACGTATAACACCAGGCATGCGGCTCATGCGGCTGGGATTTTTGTTCTGTCTGTCGATGTGCATGCCGTGCTTCTTGCAGGTGTCATAAAGAAAAGATACCCGTTTCCGGTATTCCTCATAATCAGGTGCATCCACCCTTACGACCGCGTGAAGGCTCTTTCCGCCGGAATGGACGAGGACTGCGATGGGAAGGCGCATTTCGTGAAGGAAATGCATCTGGTCACCGACCGGCATATCGTCGGACTCGACCAGTGCATGGCGGAATGCAGTGACGTTTTCATTCCGGATGCCTTTTCCGTCGACAGGATTAAAGCGGATCCAGGCCCCGCCCTGGGGATCATAATCGCCGAGGACGGCGCCGATATCATCCCCGCAGTTCCTGAGTTCGGAAATAAGTTCCCCTGCGGTCCGGTCATATGAACCACGGTTCTTCGGGACATACTTCCCGCTTTTCCTGTTCTTGTACGACTGCATACAGTAACTGACGATTTCATCCGGTTGGAAAAGGATTTCCAGATAGGAAATGAGCATTGAGGCAGGATGCCATCCCCCGGATGTGGCAGCTGCCGTGTCTGATGCCTGTTGGGGCATGGAAGCATCCGGCAGCCCTTCTGTCGGGGCAGGAGATTCAACCGTGATTGCAGAACCCCAGGTTATTTCTTTTTCATTGTCCGCTGTCCACTTGTTCAGATGAGCCATATGATATAAGGTGGCACCGGTGATGACATTTGTGCAGTCATTATGAAAGGAATACCATTTTTTCTGGCATTCCCCGGTATGGTACCTGGCGGGATCTCTTTTACTCCATTCATCCCAGAGGCCGGGGGAATATCCTTCGTGTTTCAACGCCATACCGACGTGAATCCATTCCTCATAAGTACAGCAGACAGGGTCAATCCGATCAAGGACTGCTTTCATATCTGTTGCTGTTTTTGTTTTCACATCATTTCACATCCCTTCTTAATACGAATTGGGAATACAAAGACCGGCCTGTAAGCAGCCGGCCTTTATTTTCCATGGCTTGTGTCAGAATCCGGCAGTCCAGTCCGTTGTCTGCGGTTCCAGGAATGCTTCAATATGTGCATATGTCCTGGAGGAATCTGTCCTGCCGGGGGTTTGCTTAATCCTGCAGCGCCCTGTGCGTCCCGGGATTTCTGTCATCCAGTTGCAGGCTTCCATTGCTTCTCCTTTCTTTTTCATGCCGATGCAGATAAAGAAGGCTGAGAGCTTCCATTCCATTGAGCTCCAGAGCAGGAACTGTTCCGAGAGATGTCCCTCTGACCCATCATCCAGAAGCACGGACAGATGGACGACCATCTTGCTGCAGGGCGGGACTTTTTCAGATCCATTGTGTCGTGCGCGTTCAATGCGTTCCACGCGGAAGGTGTATTCCCCGTCCGGAATGTCCCTGAATCTGCTTTCTTCCCTGATTTCACCGCCGAACTGTAATTCTGTTCCGTTTGTCATTTGCAATTCCTTTCCGTATCACCAGATACAAATATCGTTTCTTCTTGAATCTGCCAGTTTCTTGCCGTCCTGCCAGACTTCGTAATGGTATTCGTTGAAATACCAGCAGGCATACATGGCGCCGCTTTCGTCATAAAGTTCATCTGCCAGGATGGTGCCGATCAATTCTTCCTCCTTGACCTTTTTCCAGGAGTAGAGTTTTCCTTTTTTGTTGTAGAAACGGACTGAGTAAAATCCTGTTTTCGTGTCCTGCATTTCATTCTCCTTTCCGAAAAGCGAGGATCTGGCTGACCACGCTGTCCCAGTTGCCGATCAGCCCGTCTTTGATA
>CACYNZ010000412.1 GCA_902775835.1 uncultured Eubacteriales bacterium
GAGACTGACCGCAGAAAGACCGAGGGAAATCACCAGGAGGGAAATGATGACAGCTGCCCATTTTTTGCTTATTTGTTTTGCTTCTTTCCGGTGTTCATAAATTGGCGGGAATTTGCCCGCGTGAACAGACAGGGAAATCATATCATGACTGACGAATCCCTGTCCAGTCAGGAGACGTTTTTTGGAAACGCCGGAAGGGGAAGACAGAGGCTCGCCGGGTGGTCGGCGAGGAGACCATGACACGGTGTGCATGCGCTTCTTGCGGGAAAAGCATCTGATATGCTACAATGCTGCAAAGATATTTAAATATCCGTTTCTGAGCCGAAGAACATGCCGGGTTTTGTGAAAAAAACGTCTGGACGGACGAACGATGAAAGGAGACCAGGAGACAGATGAATGAACTGGGCTTACTGACGCTTGAGTCGGCGAAACCGCTGGGAGAGCGCGTCAATGCAGTGCTCCAGGAGTGGACAGGACAGAATAACATTATGATTCCTGTGGAATGTCCGCGCTTCGGCTCGGGCGAGGGCAAGGGGATTATCCGGGAGTCCATCCGTGACAAGGACATTTTCATCCTTGTGGATGTCACGAACAATTCACTGACATACAAGATGGACGGAGCGCTGAACCGAATGTCTCCGGATGACCATTATCAGGACTTAAAGCGCATTATCACGGCCTGCAACGGCATGGCCAAAAGGATCACGGTCATCATGCCGTTTCTGTACGAGGGCAGGCAGCACAGGAAAACCCAGCGGGAATCGCTTGACTGTGCGCTGATGCTCCGCGAGCTTGAGAATATGGGTGTGCACAGCATTATTACCGTCGCTGCCCATGATCCCAGAATGCAGAATGTCATTCCGCTCACGGGACTGGAAAGTGTATCCCCGGCTCTGCAGTTTACACAGGCGCTCCTGACGGACTATGAGGATATTCAGATTGACGGCGATCACCTGATGTTCATTGCGCCGGATGAGGGCGCAACCGGGCGCGTCGTATTTCTGGCGTCGCTTTACGGCGTGAATATCGGCATGTTCTATAAGCGCAGGGACTATACCACGATCGTGAACGGAATGAACCCGATCATTGCGCATGATTTCTGCGGGGGTTCAGTAAGCGGGAAGGACTGCATTGTCATTGATGACATGATTTCCTCCGGCGGAAGCATGTTGGACGTGTCCAGACAGCTGAAAAGCATGGGTGCCAAAAGGATTTTCCTGTTCTCCACCTTCGGGCTGTTCACGAACGGATTCGACAAGTTCGACAGGGCCTATGAGAACGGGGAATTTGACAAGGTGTATACGACCAATCTGATTTATCAGAAGCCCGGGCTGCTGGAAAAGCCCTGGTATGGATCCGTAGGCATGAGCCGGTATATTGCGGCCATCATTGATACCCTGCACAAGGGCAATTCCATGCTGGACCTGATCAAGCCTGCGGCACGCATCCGGGAAATGCTGGAACTGTACAAGGCGAAAAGCTGAAGAGAAGCAGTGGAAAAAGCAGATGCATGAAGAAAGCAGATTCATCCGTCTGCTTTTTTCAGTGCAGGAGCGGAATTACATGCAGGGGTGCTTTTTTCAGTGCAGGAGCGGAATTACATGCAGGGGATTGCTGAACAGGTTATTTTATGATATAACCTTCTCTGCGCACGTGAGGCGCCGACAGTTCATTTGTACCTTCCTGTCGTAAAATAAAACCGGGACTGCTTTTTTTGTGGATGTCCGCAAATCCAGTGGTCCTGCAGGGTGCAGGACATTTTTTCATTGTGGAGGTATTCGTGAAAGCACTTGTTCTTTTCAGCGGAGGGCTTGACAGTACCGTCTGCCTTGGGATGGCCGTGGAGAAATACGGGGCATCCGAGGTGATGGCATTGTCGGTGTATTACGGTCAGAAGCATGTTCGGGAAATGCAGGCATCGGAAAAAGTGGCTGCCTACTATCAGGTGCAGCGTCAGGTGCTGGATCTGGGCGCCATCTTCCAGGGCAGCCAGTGTTCTCTTCTCGCGGGATCGGAAGCGCAGATTCCGCATGAGGATTATGCGGATCAGGTGAGGGAGGCTCAGGGCACTCCGGTGAACACCTATGTTCCCTATCGAAACGGTCTCTTTCTTTCCGCCGCGGCTTCTGTGGCGCTCAGTCATGGCTGTGAAGTGATCTATTACGGAGCGCGTGCGGATGATGCCGCGGGCAGCGCCTATCCGGATACCAGCGTGGAATTCAACCGTGCCATATCCGAGGCGGTTTATCTCGGAAGCGGAGGCATGGTCCGGATTGAGGCCCCGTTCATTCATGCGCCGAAAGCTCAGGTGGTTGCGGAGGGGCTCAGGCTTTCGGTTCCCTTTGAAATGACCTGGAGCTGCTATGAAGGTCATGAGAAGGCGTGCGGCGTGTGTGGCACGTGCAGAGACCGTCTGAAGGCGTTTGCATTTAATCATGTGAAAGATCCACTGGAGTATGAGGAGGCCATGTATGAATGAACTGATTTTTGCCGGCACTGTGCTGGTGTATCTGGGCAGCGTGCTGCTGCTGTACTGGCTGTTCGGGAAAAACGGACTATTTGCTTTTGCCGTGTTCGGTACGCTTCTTGGGAATATCGCGGTATGCAAATGCGTGGATATTTTCGGTCTGTCCACAACGGCGGGGAACGTGCTTTATGCATCCACGTTTCTTGTGACGGATATTCTTTCCGAGAAGTACGGGAAGCAGGAAGCGTCAAGGGCGGTGAAATACAGCCTTGCCGCCATGCTGCTCTGGCTGTTTGGCACACAGCTGATCCTGTGGTTCACGCCCAACGGCAATGATATGGTGGATTCAAGCCTGCAGGTGGTGTTCGGACTCGCACCGCGGGTGACCATCGCAAGCGTGCTGGGTTTTGTCTGCAGCCAGAATATTGACGTGTTTCTCTATCATTTCATCTGGAAGAAGACCGGAGAGGGAACCGGCAAGCTCTGGATGCGGAATAACGGAAGCACGCTGATCAGCCAGGCTGTGGATACCGTGATCTTTACGACACTGGCCTTCTGGGGCGTATACCCTGTGCCTGTGTTTATGAGCATTCTTATTACCACCTATCTGTTCAAGGCGCTTGTGGCCATTCTGGACACGCCGTTCATGTACTGTGCAAGAAAAATCCAACCGATGGAGGAGCAGCTGCCATGCGAAGCGAAGAGGGCCTGACCAAACTGGGGAACCAGCATACCAGGTATTCGACGGACTATGATCCGTCTGTACTGGAAACATTTGTGAACAAGCATCCGGGAAACGATTACTTTGTCAAATTCAACTGTCCTGAGTTTACCAGTCTCT
>CACYNZ010000413.1 GCA_902775835.1 uncultured Eubacteriales bacterium
TGCAGCCTGCTGAGCTGCAAGCACCACATTGCCATTATTCGGGAATACATAGACTGTTTTCGCGTGCGTGGCATGAATCGCAGAAAGAATATCATCAATGGAAGGATTCATGGTTTGTCCGCCTTCCACTATGACATCTACAGAGAGATCATGGAAGATCTGAGAAAAACCGTCACCCAGAGAAACGGCAACCATGCCGAATTCCTTTTCTTCAAACGTCTCTTCAGTTTCCGTTTCGTTCTCTTCCGGGTGCTCCAGAGCATATTTCTGTCTGCGAGTTTCACCGATATTCTCTATCTTCAGATCAACCAGCTCACCCAGTTCCAGACCGTCCTCAATCGCGCTGCCGGGATGGCAGGTATGCACATGAACCTTCACGCACGACAGATCGCCCTCCACATGCACACGATTGCCGATTCGGTTGAGTCTCCGTCTCAGTGAGTCAATATCCGTTTCTTCGCAGTCATCCCCAATACGGACGATGGAATAATTCGTACAATATACATTCTCAACATCATCCAGAGAATCATGATCGTCCACGAAGCTTCCATCATTTTCTTCGCTTTCAGCCAGGATTTCTTCCAGGCTCTTCCCGCTGAGTACGGCAGCATAGCCCGCGTAAATATACATCAGTCCGCTGCCGCCGGAGTCGACCACATTGGCCTGCTTCAGCACAGGAAGCATCTCAGGTGTTTTCTGCAGGATTTCCTGCCCGCTGTGCATGATGACATCAAAAAGCGTTTCAAAACTGTCAGGGTCTTTCTGTACATGGCGCAGTGCATCCTCGGCCATCACCCTGGCAACTGTCAGAATTGTGCCTTCCTTGGGCTTCATCACTGCCTTGTAGGCCAGATCTGCACCCGCCTTCATTGCATTGGCAAACTGAACAGGATTGATTTTTTCAACACCGTTCAGGGATTTTGAAAAACCACGAAGAAGCTGAGATGTAATGACGCCTGAGTTGCCCCTCGCGCCCTTCAGAGCACCCTTGGCGAGAGCTGACGCTGCTTCATCCGCCCGCAGGAATTCACGTGAGTTTATTTCCCGAATGGCACTCTGCATCGTCAATGACATGTTCGTACCTGTATCTCCATCAGGCACAGGAAAAACATTCAGGGCGTCAACTGCTTCCCGGTTCTTCTCCAGCAGTGCGCTTCCTGCTATGGCCATATCCCTGAGCAACAGGCCATCAATCACTTTATACTGAATCAAAGGTTCATTCCTCCACTCATGTTCTGGATTCGACCTGCCGCTTATACACGAACACCTTCGACATTCACGTTGACTTTTCTGACTTTGATGCCGGTCATGTTTTCCAGTTTATAGCGCACTGTGTCTATAATGGTTTTGCATACTTCTGCAATGGAAATACCGTATTCTACAACCACAAAAAGATCGACATCAAGAACGTTGCCTACGTTCTTAATCTGCACTCCTCTGGTCAGGTTTTCCTTCCCAAGCCACTCAACAAGACCATCGGTAGCTCTTTTGGAGCACATGGCTACGATCCCGTAGCATTCCAGCGCAGCGTACCCGGCAACTTTCAGCATGACGTCTTCTGTAATGTAAATTGTACCGATATCATTTCGGATCTTACATTCCATAATCTGCCCAGCCTCCTTGCAGAAACAAAAACCGTTTCTGCGACATAAAGCGCATGATAAAAATGCACTCACGCGCCTAGGGTAAAGTATACAGGATATTGCTTTTCTTGGCAAGCGATCATCCATATCCCTTCCTATTGTATTATTCTCAGTGCTGTATTCATTAAGTTGACACGCTCTTTCCCTACCCTTATAATTGCGATCGATACGAATGCATTGTTCAGAACTGCCGCTGGAGTCATGTACCAATTAGTTTTTTATATTTGTTGCCTTCTTTTCCGATTGTCATCCGGCAGGCTGTCTGTATCTGAAACTGGAGGTTTTTGAAATATGCCAGAAGGAATTGTTTTCTCCGACCGTTTCCATGGAATAAGCGGAAGTGCCATCCGTGAAATTTTCAAAATGATTGCCAAGCCAGACATGATTTCCTTTGCCGGCGGGAATCCTGCTCCATCTGCTCTTCCTGATACAGCTGCTGCAGAAATCGCGGCCCGGGTTCTCAAAGAAAACGGCAAGCAGATTCTGCAGTATGGAGCCACAGAAGGATATCCGCCTTTTATTGAAAGCCTCACCTCCTATATTGCTCCCGACATGGGACAGCGTCCTTATTCGGTGCTGCCTGTCACTGGTTCAACCCAGGCAATGGACCTTCTCTGCAAAGCGCTCATCAATCCCGGTGATGTGATCCTGGTGGAAGATCCTTCTTTTCTAGGCAATCTTCAGTGCATGCGCCTGTACCAGGCCAAGCTCGTACCCATTGAGAGTGATTCAGAGGGTATACTGACTGATATGCTTGAGAAAGCCATTCAGCAGTACCATCCGAAAATGCTCTACGTAATCCCGAATTTCCAGAACCCTACCGGGAAAACCCTCGGCCTTCAGAGGAGAATGGAGATCGCACAGTTGGCTGCAAAGTATCATGTTCTGGTCGCTGAAGATGATCCGTATCGCGATCTTCGTTATAAGGGAACTTCCCTTCCCACCATCAAATCTTTCGATGTGTCTGGCTGGGTTGCATTTCTGGGGTCTTTTTCGAAGATTATATCCCCCGGCCTTCGTGTCGGCTACATTGCTGCAGATGCAGACATTATCCGCAAGTGCGTTATGGGAAAGCAGTCTTCGGACCTTCATACCGCCAACCTCAATCAGGCAATTGTAGACCGTTTTCTGCGGGACAATCTGCTTCCCGAGCACATCCGTTCCATCAGGTCCGGATATGCTGCACAGCTCAATACCATGCTGAATATGCTGAAAGCATTTCCGGAGGGTACCGTATGGACGGAGCCTGAAGGCGGATTGTTCATCTGGGTCGAGCTTCCTGAAAGTCTCAACACATTGGATATGCTTTCCAAAGCAGTGGAGCGTCATGTCGCGTATGTCCCCGGAACGCATTTCTATGCAAACGGTGGGCATCTTAACACATTCCGTCTCAATTTCTCGAATTCCAATATTACACAGATTGAACAAGGAATGACCGCACTCAGCCGTCTCATTCAGGAGAATCTGTGAAAGCAGGCAGTGCCAGTAAAGGATGATCTATGAAGGCATCATACAAAACAATCAAGTCTTTTTCCTCATCCGAGATCATAATCCAGAAATCCAGGTTTATCGGCTGGGCTGCCCCTGTCTCAAGCGAAAAAGACGCACTGGATTTAATCCAGAAAGCGAAGGATACCTATAAAGACGCGTCACATCATTG
>CACYNZ010000414.1 GCA_902775835.1 uncultured Eubacteriales bacterium
TAAAGGTGGAATTGTTACCGCCGCCATGGTCCGCATGGCAGATCAGGCACAGATCCAGCAGCCGTGCTTCTTCATGCGTGAACTTCTGATCAGCACGGTACGTAGACAGAATATGCTCGGCAGTGGACTGGCCGCTGCGGGGATAATGAAAATACATAGACTGGTGCAGATAGACATGCCGGAATGCCTGATACGCATAGACCATCATCGTTGGCAGCTCAGCGATCAGATTGATCGACTGGCGGACAATATTCTCCAAAGACGTATCTTCGGCATTTTTATCATAGGCATACATGGCCAGTACACTGCGGGCCATCTTGTTCATGATGTTGGGAGAAGGGGCACTCATGATCATCATTTCCGCAAATCCATCCGGCAGTTCCCGATGGCTTTCCAGCAGATGCTGAAAGAATACAAGCTCTTTCTTGTCTGGCAGAGTGCCAAGCAGCAGCAGCCACAGTACTTCTTCAAACATGAAGCGGTCCGTCCGGACAGCCTCATTGACAATATCATTCAGGTCAATGCCCCGGTAAATCAGTCTGCCATGCTGGGGAACAATGTTTCCATCCTGATCCCGTGTATAGCCCTGGACATCACAGATATTGGTCAGACCAGCCAGTACGCCCGTACCGTCCGCATTCCGCAGACCGCGCTTGACGCCAAGCTTTTCAGACATTTCTGGATCAATAAAATTTGCCTTCCGGTAGGCATCGCACAGGATTCTTAATTGTTCATCTGTCAAAGCAGGTGTATTTGGATAGATCATTTTTACCCTCCCCATTTATTACATTTTATTTCAGAAAAAGATTGCGTCAAGAGCATGAAAATTCGTGTAAGATATGAAAACGGAGTAAGATAAGACACAGAGAAAAGCGAGGGTGACGGTAATGAAAGTCGTTTTGATTCCCGGTGACGGGATTGGACCTGAGATTGCACAGAGTGTGCAGACGGTTTCAGATGCCCTGCATACAGGCATCGTTTTTGAAACATATCAGGCTGGTGCTGACTACTATCAGAAAAGCGGAAAACTGATGCTGGCTGCAAAGCCGGAATCTTCCGGTTCGCTCTCCATGGTTTCCCGTGCTTCCTGCATCTCTTCCGTTCCCTCCTCTGTGCTGTCGGCCGGGTCCTCAGCGGCTTCCCTTCCCGTCTCCGCGCAACCTGTCGCTTCCTGCCCGATCTCGCTTCCGATCATGCCTTCTGCGATCAGGGTATCCAGCACCTGCTCATCTGCTCCCTCCTCCACGGTGAGGCTGCCATCCTTCTCTACCGTGAAGCTGCCGACCAAGTAGGCGCAGCGCGGTACGAAGGTGTATCTGGACTCAAGCCCAGTGAGTTCCTTCAGGCGGGCTACCAGCTGTTTCCGGTCTTCAATGTTCTTCTCAAATTTTCTCATGACTTTTCGCTCCTTTCAGCTTGTGCCGCTTCTCATGCGGTGTGTAATACATCACTCTGAAAGCCTGAAAAGTAAAGTCATTTCTGCGATAGTTTCACGAGAAGTATCAGATTTGACACAATCCACAAAACAGCCCCAAGAACCGCTTCGATACCTTAACTGCAGGTATGATCTTTACGCTTCTTTCGCTGCTCATTCCATTTGCGAAGGTAGGCTTCCTGATCACGGTCATCGAACTCCTTGTTCCAGTCATCGGTATCGGAAGCAATGACCGCCAGGGCCATTCCAACAACAAGTACGAGCACCGCTACGATCAAAAACACGATCACATACTTCACGCTCATCTCCTCCATATAGGATGAGCTTGTTTCATCCCATCCCGAAGTCTCTATTTCTACGGTTACTTGTCCCACTCTGCTTTCGATCTCGGATGCCCGCAGGATTTTTTCTCAGGACAGCCGCCCCAGACACATCCCGGCCCGGCATTTTCAAATAGCGTCGGTGCCGCTTTCCGGCACAGCTTCAGCATTCCATCTGCCAGCTGCCGGATCTCCCATTGGGCACGATTGCAGCAGCGAAGGGAAAAGAAATGCCGCAGCTCCCTGGCGTTCATCGTAACAATGAGCGATGTCGGGACCGCCTGCGGAGAGACATATCTGGCATCCTCTGCCGGAATGCCCGCCTCCACCATCCGCTGATAGAGGTTCAGCATATAGCGCATGCTGCTCTCCGCTTCAGCGGCAAAGGCAGAACTGCGGATGCTCTCCGGGATGACCAGCTCCGGGTCCTCCAGCTTCACATATCGCTGGGACTGGACGGAGAAGCTGGCCAATCGGTGTCTGGTTAGCTGTGCCAGGGTTACCCGGCTGATGCCTTCCACCCGGAAGGTAAACACAGCGTGCTCCAACACTGATTCATGCCCGGAGGCAAGGGAGTGCTGCAGCGACCGGTAGCCATTATCAGAAGCCGTACAGATCGCCGCCGCATCACAGCAGACCCCAGCGGCAGTCGGCGTATAAGCAATCAGCTCGACCTTCATGCCTCCACCTCCTGGGGCTCAAAGGTCGCTACCTCATCAAAGCGAAGCTTCTGGCCATCCCGGATGACAAATACATCATCATACTTGCCGCCGTTCTCCTGAATCGCCCGCTTCACAATCACGTCCACGAACTTCGGATCCAGCTCAATCCCCCGGCAGATCCGATCTGTCTGCATGCAGGCGATCAGGGTCGAGCCACTTCCCAGGAAGGGATCCAGCACGATACCGTTGGTCATGGTGCTGTTCTTGATGGGATAGCTCATAAGGGTGATCGGCTTCATGGTCGGATGATCCTTGGAGGAGCGTGGCTTATCATATTCCCACACGGTGGTCTGCTTCCGGTCGGAATACCACTGGTGCTTGCCCTTCTGCTTCCAACCAAAGAGGCAGGGCTCATGAATCCACTGGTAAGGGCTGCGTCCCAGCACCAGGCTGTTCTTTTTCCAGATGCAGCACCCGGAAAGATAGAAGCCCGCGTCCTTGAACGCCTTACGGAAGTTCAATCCTTCCGTATCCGCGTGCCAGACATAGATGCTGCCGTCGTCAGCCAGGTTGGCGTGCATACAGCGATAGGCGGATAGCAGGAAGTTATAAAACTCCTGATCGCCCATGTTGTCGTTCAGGATCTTTCCGGCTGTCTCTTCCACGTCCACATTGTAGGGCGGGTCTGTCAGTACCAGGTTGGCTTTGTCGCCATCCATCAGGCGGGTGTAGATTTCCTCACCAGTGCTGTCGCCGCAGATCACCCGATGCCTTCCGATCAGCCAAAGGTCACCCAGCTGGCTGAAGACCGGTTGCTGCAGTTCAGAGTCCACATCGAAGTCGTCCTCGTGGACCTGCTTGTCATGGAGCTTATTGAACAG
>CACYNZ010000415.1 GCA_902775835.1 uncultured Eubacteriales bacterium
CAGCTGGCAGCAGGGGTTTTCCCAACCGCCGTGCATATATTCAGGGGTTTCCGCCGAGCCTCCCAGACCGGCTTCCAGTTCAAAATTCAGCATCAGCGCGCGGGTCTCCAGGCGCAGCATATAGTCCCGGTTCTCCTGCTCGCGCCGCCTCAGCTCTCCGTCAAACAGCCGGACCTCCCGGCCCTGAATCATCCGCAGTGCCATATACGTTTCCTTCCTCTCTGTTCCTCCGTTTGACTGTCATCCGATCAGGTTCCGCCCGGAAAAGCCGGGATAAGGGTTTAGTTTTCATGCTTCCCCTGTGTTATACACGATTTCAAGCAATAAAGCTACAGGTTTTTCCGAAAGCGTTCAGGGAACTGAGCGCGGCTTTTTCCGTTGAATGCCGCCGCGGGCTGATGCTATAATATACTCAGATAAAACTGTCCGAAAAGTGAGGTTCCGTCATGAAGGTACTATCCTTTGGCAGTATGAACGTGGACCATGTATATCATGTGCCGCACATCGCGCTTCCGGGTGAGACGATCGCCTCCGAAGCCTACAGCGTTTTCCCCGGGGGAAAGGGGCTGAACCAGAGCATCGCCCTGGCCAGAGCCGGGCTGGATGTATGGCACGCCGGAAAGCTGGGCAGTCAGGGCCTGTTCCTGAAAGAGCTGCTGGAAGAAAACCGTGTGCATACCGAGTTTATCGAACTCAGCCAGGAGCCGGCAGGCCATGCCGTGATCCAGGTGGATCCTGCCGGGCAAAACAGATCAGATGGATTTTGCATTAAAAGACGATCACTGCGGGCTGCTGAAAATGTCGGTCAAGGAAGCCGTCGTGACGGATCCGCTCGGCATCTTCACCCGGAAGATCCGGTTCGCGGAAGGCAGCGATACAGAAAGCGACATGTACTATCTGCCCAGGGTCTCGGAACTGATTGTCAACCTGGAAGAGATGAGCACCTATAACATGGAGAGCTACAAGTACTCCCAGGAACAGAAGGGAAACGATCCTTCGGAGATGTTCGACATCAAGGAATACGGCGAAGGGGACAGCTTCAAAGCGATCCACTGGAAACTGTCCAGCAAGCTGGATGAGATCATGATCCGGGAGCACGGTCTGCCCATCGAGAACAGAGTGCTTATCATGCTCGACAAGAGACCGGAGCCTTCCGATCTGGACCAGGTCGACAGGATGATCGAATTCACCGCTTCCCTTTCATATACGCTGCTCAGGAAGGGCACGACTCATTCTCTCGGCTGGTTCGACTATGTGAACGATCAGTTCGAAGTGGTGCGGGTCGACAGTGAGGACGCCTTCTGGCTGGCGGTGACAGCTTTGATCGCGAGCCCGTTCCGGGATGATGAGCTGCCGGCTTCCCATCACTATGCGGAGTCGGATGTGGATAAGGATGATTCAAATTACATATACGTTTCAGAGGATGCTGCAGGCAGCGAGATACTCATGAACTATGGAAAAACTGATTTTTACGGACCGGAAGACTTCAGCTGGGACAGATGACACAGAAGCGAAGAGCATCAAAAATCTGTTCGGCAAGAAGTCGATCATAATTGAATATGCGAAGTATGTGATCACCGGGGTCATCATGGGTGTCGGCTCTTTTCTGGTGTTCAAAACCCAGTTCGGGCTCACGCGCGGCGGCGGCTGGTTCGAGGGCGGTTTTACCGGCGGCATGGTCCGGACATGGAACCAGGTTGCGGAAACGCTGGCCGGCAAGGACGGGGTGTTCCTGGATCAGCTTGAAGGAGCGTCGGACTCCAGCGGACTGTTCCTGACCATCGCGCTGCTTTTCTCCGTTGCAGTGGGGATCCTCATCGCCAGGAGCCGCAACAAATGGTTCGTACTGATTTATCCGCTGCTGTTTTTGCCGGTGACCATCGGTTTCGGACTGTCAGCATCTGTGCTCAGCATGGCGCTGTTGGCTTTGGGCGTGGTCCTTTTCCTGGCAGTCTGCCCGGGCCGGAAGGAGTCCTCGGCGAAATGGAGATGGAGCAGGATGGCTTATGCCCTGGCAGCGACGGGACTGGCGCTCATCATCATCTGCGTGCCACGAGGCTACACCACCTCAGCCAAGCTGGCCCCCGAGATGGGCAACATGGCCGCCGGCGGCACCTTCGGATCCATTGCCTCAGCCTTCGGCATCGACCTCAATGCCATGCAGACGAGCGACGCCATCAACCCGCTGCTCTACCCCGACCTGATGGAAGACAACGGCTTCGTCTCCGACCTGTTCACCATCAAGGTGAAAAGTGCCGACGGCGAAATCAACACCGACTACTTCACCTACCTGCAGAAATATCAGAAATCGCCCTGGTGGAGCTCGGTGATGAGCTGGATTGCCAATGGCATTAAATCCATTTTCCCCAAGGATGACAAGCCGACAGCAGGCACCGAAGGCGGAGAGAAGTCGCCCTACTGGCTCACGGAGACCGAGGAGGCGCAAGCGGGGAAAGTGCGCGCCAACATCAACTTCAGCATCGACAAGCAGACTGGCGTCATCACCATCTCGACCCAGGCACAGGACGCCCTCATCTGCAAGACGCTGGCCGACTCCGTGCAGGTTCATCTGCAGCAGTTCATCACCGACTACCGCACCAACAAGGCCCGCATCGACGAGGAGCACTACCGCCAGCTGGTCCGTGAGGCCCAGGCCGACTATGAGCGCACCTGCGAAGCCTATGCCCGCGCCTCCGACGCCAACCAAGGCGTCGTGCTGAAGCGCTATCAGCTGAAGATAGAGAACATCGAGCGCGACATGCAGATGAAGTACACCACCCTGCAGACCCTCAACACCCAGCTGCAGATGGCCAGCGCCAAGGTGCAGGAGCGCACACCGGCCTTCACCGTCATCAAGGGTGCCAGCGTGCCGCAGCGCCCGTCGACCCCGAAGCGCATGATCTTCGTCGTCGGCATGCTGTTCCTCGTGACCCTCTGCGCCTCGGTCTGGCTTGTCCGCGATATCCTATTCAAGAAGGGCTCATGAGTCTATTGCGCTTTGACTTACGGCAGTCACGTCTGATACCATTCGTCGCCATCGCCCTGCTGATGACGAAGATGACCGTGAACTTCTTTGACATGGAGATGTTCATGGCCTCGTATGCAGCACAGGCCGGCATGCTGTTGGCCTTCGTCATCGCGTTGGTTCTACTCATCCGCAACAAGACGCTCCACACGTTCGACCTCTTAATCTTAACGTATGCGTTGGTATTAGAGGGCGTTTCGATGATGAGCGGCACTGACTGGAAGAACTGGATTTATATCGCCTTCAGTATTACG
>CACYNZ010000416.1 GCA_902775835.1 uncultured Eubacteriales bacterium
CGGCTGGCAGCAGGAACCGTATTCTCAAGACGGTTCGCGGCCGCTTCCGGCAGTTCCACACGGTAGGTCGATGCGTTGTTCGCATCATACACGGATACATAGGTACCCGGAGCAAGGAATCCCTTGCCAAGTCCCACCAGGGGATCCCTGGTGACAAAATAGGGATAGATCAGAACTGTCAGCAGCATTACCATGAAAATAATGAAGCCGACAAGGAATCGAGGAGAGTGGAATACGTTTTTCAATGTGCTTTTCATATCTTCTCCCCCTCCTTAATCAAACTGAGCTGCCTTGACGCGCGGATCAATGAATGCATAGATGATATCCAGCGCAAAGGAAGCAATCAGCACCATCAAAGTGATAATCAGAGTGCAGGCGGAAATCACGGGATAGTCTGACTGGGTAATGGCACTGTACATGGACATGCCCAGTCCGGGGTAACTGAAAATTGTCTCAGCTACCAGAGCGCCGCCCACCATGGAACCGATGCTCATGGCAAGTCCGGTCACCTGAGGCAGCATGGCATTGCGGAATACATAGCGTACAATCCGCTTGTCCTTGATACCCAGGAAACGGGAATACTTCACATAATCAGCATTCAGTTCATAGATGGACATGGAACGCATACCCACTGCCTGGCCGCCGATGGAAATCAGCACAATGGACCAGAAGGGAAGCTGATAATGCGAGATAACCGAGGATATGAATTTCCAGTTAAAGGCAGGAATCATGCCTGGATCATACGCACCATTCACAGGGGCCCATCCAAGACCGACTGCAAAAATAACAAGAAGAATCACAGCCGCGCCGAAAGCGGGAATCGCGCTGAAGAAAAGGCTGACCGGCATAAGGACTTTATCCCATATCCCGCGCTTATAGGCCGCTACTGCACCCAGCAGGTTGCCAAGAATCCATCCGACCAGAATGGCAGGCAGCTGCAGACAGATTGTCCACCAGATACCCGATCCGATAATATCGCTTACTGTCCTCGGGTACTGGCTGTAGCTGACACCGAATGAACCATTGACCGCGTTCTTCACAAAGTCCCAGAACTGACCGAAAATATTCTTGTCCAGTCCGAACTGCTGCTTATAGAATTTTATCTGTTCCTGCACCTGTTCCTGTGAAGCGCCGGGGCTGATACTCTTGCCCACAATCGCGTTTACAGGGTCACCTGGCATCAGCCGGGGCAGAATAAAATTCAAGATAACGGCCGCGATCAAGGTGATGACAAACCAGAAAATCTTTTTTCGGAAGTATTTCCGCATTCCCTTCGTCATGGCTGTTCTCCCCCTTTAGAAAAAGCGGCCATAACCCGCCAGAACAGGTCATGGCCGCCGAATTCAAATGATTACTGCACGGGCTCTACATGATAGAGTGTTGCAATACCGTATCCGTCAGTGCCGTCGGCCGGAGGAATGTTCAGACCGTCGCCAGCTTCCGGATAACCGGTCCAGTAGGTCTCATTCACAGCGTGGAACTGCTCAGGACGATACATCAGGGAGAAGGAAGGAACTTCTTCCAGATAGATCTTGGTGGCCTCGGTGTAGAGAGCTTTCAGTTCAGCTTCATCGGTGGTCAGCGGAATGGCCTTGATGATTTCATCAATGCGATCATTCTGATAGTGACCGAAGTTGCCAGACCAGTTGTTTTCCACGCCCAGGAAATCAGAGCTCATGAAAGAACGGACACGGCTCCAGGGAGCAGCGGGTTCAGCACCGGCAGGGCTGTACATGAAGATATCATATTCAGTCTGGGAAGCCTTGGTGAACACGGTCTGATAGATGGACCATTCAGGATAGTTGGTGGTGATGTCCAGACCAATCGCCTGGCCAGCAGCAGCAACCATTTCCATGGCAGCCTGCCAGTCGGTCCAGCCGTTCGGGCAGCATGCGTTCAGGGAAATCTTTTCACCATTCAGTTCACGATAACCGTCGCCGTCGGTATCAACGATACCAGCTTCGTCCAGCAGAGCCTTGGCGCCTTCGATATCCTTGCCGGCCCACTGCAGATCCTTTACAGCTTCGTGATCATACATGGCCTGCTCGCCCTCGGTGGGGTTCATGACAGAGCGGGGCACGTCCACGAAAGAGGGGCTCTGGTTGGTCATGGCATTCTCGATGATGTTGTCATAATCGACTGCCATGGCGATGGCCTTACGGACTTCCTTCACCTGCAGAGCAGGAACTTCCATGTTGTACCAAGCGGTAGGCATGGTAGCGCAGATGCCATAGGGAGCTTCATCCATGTAGGTAGCGATCGGCAGGCCTTCCACTTCCCACAGGTTCTGAATGTTGGCAACAAACTGCTGGTTGATGTCGATCTGACCAGCCTTGAAGGCTACCAGAGCAGCATCGTTGTCAGCATAGATGGCATGAGCGATGTACTTCGGCACAGGCAGCTTGCCCCACATGGAAGCATCCTGGCCCCAGTAATTCTCATTGCGGACGAATGCAACCAGCTGATCGTTTGCGAAATACGGGCCATAAGGACCGGAGTACACAACGTCCTCAGCAGGATCTTCCAGGATCTTGGCAACATCATTGCCGTTGTCGGCGAAGATCTTGTCGATCCAGGCCTTCTGGCAGATGTAGGTGCCGCTCAGGAAGTTGAGCACCTGCAGGGGGTTGGTGGGCTTGCCGTCTTCGGTCTTGGTGGTCTTGATCACCACAGCGCCGTCAACAGCTTCCACGGACTCGATGTAGCTGGAATAGCCATTATAGGTGCCATTCTTCAGCTCGATGCCGGCAGTCCAGGTAGCAGCCACGTCTTCAGCAGTCACGGGGGTGCCGTCACTCCACTTGGCAGCAGCCTTGATCTTAACGGTCATCTCAGTCAGATCATCGTTCCAGACATAATCGCCGTCGGCCAGCAGAGGATAGAGCTGACCGTCCAGCATGTTGTACATATACAGGGTCTCGAACATGCAGGTGCGGCTGCCACGGGGAGCCTGGGACAGGGCCAGGCCGTTGTTCATGTTGTCGCCCAGGGGGTTATAACCCACAACGGGGTCCCACTGCTGGCCGCCAAAGTACAGGGTTTCGTTGCGGGGCAGGTCGGCCACTTCGGCGAACGCACTTACAGCGCCGAGAACCATGATCGCCGCCAGCAACAGGGCAAGGATCTTCTTCATACAAGTTTCCTCCTTAAAAATATTGTTAAGGCCATTGGGCCATAACATACGTAAATCAGATGGGGCAAACCGTTTCGCCCGGAATCAGATGACCGGCCACGGAAATGTGTTCCGGCGTAAACGGGTGTCCCG
>CACYNZ010000417.1 GCA_902775835.1 uncultured Eubacteriales bacterium
TATATCAGAGACACTGTGTGGGACATGCTTGTGAGGACCAAGCTGATGTACCTGGGACACAATCTTCGTCATATGCATGCGGAAGCAGTGGCACAGGTGAATGCAGCGGCTCAGGCGGCGTGCCTGGTACGCTGTGAAGAGGTGCTGACTGCAGAGGAACATGAAATTGTTCTGCGCGGGAGAAATGCGCATTCCAAGCATCCCGTGCCCAAGAACCAGCAGGCATCGGACTATCAGGCTGCTACGGGGCTGGAAGCATTAATGGGGTATCTTTACCTTACCGGCCAGCAGGACAGACTTCAGTATTTGTTTGACTATTGTCACATGGAGGAAACTCATGAGTGAGGTTGTGCAGAAAGTTCAACTGATCCGGCATACGCTGTCTCCTGAAGAAATGGTGGCACTGGGAGCAAAACTCTGTTATTCCGGGGCCCATCTTGCAGATCTGCAGGCGAAGGTGGAAGCAAAGGATCAGACAGCATTCGTCAACAGAATCATGGAAATGGGCCATGATTCTGTACTGGAACATACCAGTTTTACCTTCGCGGTAGAGGGTGTGAGCCGGGTGCTTCTTGCGCAGATTACGAGGCACAGGCTCGCAAGCTTTTCTGTACAGTCCCAGAGATATGTTTCGTACGGGGCAGGATTTGGGTATGTCATTCCGCCGAAAATCCGGGCTCTCGGTGATGAGGCTGTGGAAAAATACTGCAGTCAGATGGATACCATGGCTGAATGGTACCGTGAATGGCAGGAAAAGCTTGGCAATATTGGAGAAGGAGCGAATGAGGATGCCCGGTTTGTTCTTCCGGGCGCCTGCGAGACACGCTTTCTGGTAACTATGAATGCGCGGGAACTCAGACATTTTTTCAGTCTGAGAATGTGCAACCGTGCCCAGTGGGAAATCCGCAGTCTTGCCACAAAGATGCATGCGGAAGTCATGCAGGTAGCTCCGGCGCTGTTTGCAGATGCAGGACCTGGATGCCTTCGAGGCGGATGCCCGGAGCGCGCAAAGACCTGCGGCAAAGCTGATCAGATTCGCAAAGAACGTCAGAAGATGCTGAGTTCACTGCAAAAACCGACTGAGACCCCTTGAATGACTGGAGGAAAGAATCATGGCGTATTATCAGAATGTTCCCGGGAACAGACCCCCGAAAAGGCATAATGACGGCAATTGGGAAGAAGAAGGCTCCCGCTATCGTGGCAAATATGCCAGAAAAACGGAGAGTGCGGGAAGCGGAGAGGCGAAAGGAAGCAAGGACGGACGGAGAAGCAGCGGAAAATCTTTCCGTCCATCGGAGAAAGGCTCTTATCGCTCCAGACAGCCGAAACAGGAATATCGTCCTGCAGAGAGCAGGAGACAGCTTCCTGGACCGGAGGACCGTTCCTTTCGTACCAATCACGAGCAGAGCTACCGTGATTTTGAACAGGTCAATCCGGCGCCGAAACACGAGGAAAATCTCCCTGCGGACAATATTCTGGCCGGGCGGAATCCGATTCGTGAGGCTCTGAAGAGCGGCCGTGATCTGGAAAAGATTCTGGTCGCATCAGGCGATTTGACCGGATCAGCCAGAGAAATCATCCGGATGGCACGGGAAGCGAGGGTATCTGTACAGGAAGTGGACAAAAAACGTCTGGATGAAATCGCACCGCATCATCAGGGAATGATTGCCTATGCATCTGCCTACCAGTATTCAACAGTGGAGGAAATGTTGAAGCTTGCCGAAGAAAGAGGCGAAGATCCATTCCTGATTCTGCTGGACGGCGTTACGGATCCGCATAATCTTGGTGCGGTGATCCGGACTGCTGAATGTGCCGGTGCTCATGGCGTGATTGTTCCTGAACGTCGAAGCGTCGGGCTTACACCAGCAGCGGTGAAAGCCAGTGCCGGGGCTGTGGAGCATATGAAAGTGGCCAGGGTTCCGAATCTGAACCGCACACTGGAGGAGCTGCGTGGAATCGGTATCTGGACTTATGCTCTGACTATGGACGGCAAGGATTATCAGTCTGTGAATTTCCGCGGCCCGGTTGCTTTGGTGGTCGGATCTGAAGGGGAGGGCATCAGCAGGCTCGTTCAGGAAAACTGTGATGAAAAAGTATCACTTCCTCTGATGGGAAAAATCGACAGCCTGAATGCTTCCGTGGCTGCTGGTATCATGATGTACCGTGTGCTGCAGGCAAGAAGAAAATGAAACCACTTCTGATTGTGGATGGCTATAATGTCATCGGCGCTTGGCATGATGCATCGAAGTATGGGTGGACGATAGATGAGAGCAGGGACCGCCTGATTCATGTGCTTGAAGATTACAGCGGATACTCCGAGATGGAGATTGTTCTGGTCTTTGATGGATGGCAGTCTGACAGAAGACTGACAACAGTGGAAACCCATGATGATCTGACCGTCGTGTACACGCACAGGGGAGAAACTGCTGACAGTTATATTGAACGTCTGGTTGCTGAAACACCGAAATACCGCAATGTGCGGGTCGCAACCTCGGATGGGCTGGAGCAGTCGCAGGTGCTTTCAACCGGGGCGGTTCGAATGACTTCCCGCGAGCTTCTGCGTGAACTGCAGGAGAGCAGAAAGCAGGGTATGAATTATCATCGCCAGGGTACAGGAATCAGGAGAAACACTCTGGAAGGGAGACTTTCGGAGCAGACTTTGAAGACTCTGGAAGAAATGCGGCGGAAATAAAAGAAGTTGAGGATGAACCATGGAAGGCAATGGGACAGACAGGCATTCTGAAACCATGGAATCGCAGGAAAATCCGGATGAGACTCTGGAATATACAGAAGAAGAACTTGCAACCATGGAGGAAATCCGTATCAAACAGAAGCAGTATCCTTCAGGCATGCTGGAAACCAGTCTGAATATGGAGGAACTCCAGGATACGGAACCTGAAGAACATCCGGATTTTGCCCAGCTGGAAGATGAAGCGGTGGTAGACCTGTGCCATCAGGGCAATACGATGGCGGAGGAGTACCTGCTCAATAAGTACAAGAATTTTGTGCGCTCTAAAGCCAGAAGCTATTTCCTGATTGGGGCGGATCATGAAGATATTGTTCAGGAGGGCATGATCGGACTGTATAAGGCCATAAGGGATTTCCGTGCTGATCGCCAGGCATCATTCCGCGCTTTTGCTGAACTGTGCATTACCCGGCAGATTATTACTGCCATAAAAACAGCAACGCGGCAGAAACACATCCCATTGAACAGCTATGTTTCCCTGAATAAACCGATTTACGATGA
>CACYNZ010000418.1 GCA_902775835.1 uncultured Eubacteriales bacterium
GTTCTTACAGCCGTGTTGTTCATGGCTTGTGCGGCGCTGGCGGAGGATGGTTCCCTTCAGGGGCTCTCTCCTCGAATCGTGCAGATTCTTGCAGATCAGGGATTGGAAAACTGCGCGGAGGATTATATCCGTTTTAGCTGGACTGAATCACCGAAGGGAGTTTCTTTGGATCATACGTTTGTCCTGATCAGCAAAGATGGAATACATCATGAGGTCTACCACTTTACGAACGATCAGTCGGATGAAAACGCGGATCAAGGCTGGAAACTGAAAGCACGCTATGACAGCCTGGCACCTCAGGGAAAAGGGATCGTGGCTTTTCGGAGGCATAATGCTTCTGACCGAACGGGAACAGATATCAGTCTGTATAAGGATGACCAGGGCTTCCTGATTTATCGCATTGATCCGAATCATGAAGAATACTGGATGCAGGGAATCAATGTTCATGTGATAAACTGCCAGTTCCAGGTGGTATCTTGGTTTGACCGGAGCAAAGCGACAACAACAGAAGCATATATCAGAAATGGGAAGATCGTATTCTATGATTGGGATGCGGATAAGAAGCTCGGCGATGTGAATCTGTATACAAGCTTTGGGCTGAACACATCGTTCAGCTCCCTCCCCAAATCATATAAGGAAGCAAAAGCAACCTTCTCCGACCCGCCAGCGATCCCCGGAGGTACATTGACAGCGGAAAGAATCAAGTTTTCGTCCAACAAAAAGTATGCTGTCTATTCCGGCCCCGGTGAAAACTATCTCCGCGGCGGCAATGGAAAAGCCTCTGTTTCCACCAATGACTGGATTCAGGTTTTCGGAAAAGAAAATGGCTGGATTATGATCCAGTACGATATTACCAGCGACCATATGAGAATTGGCTGGATCCGTGAAGACGCGCTGCCTAAGAAAACAAGCGTCAGTGATCTGAGCTTTGGAAACCACAAAGCGCGTACTGCTGTTCAATGTACCATCACAGATGATCCGCTGTTTTCTATGACTGCCATCGCGAATATCTCAGCAGATGCGGAGGTGAGATGGCTGGCGACGATGGGCAGCTGGACTTACGTAGAATACAACACTGGCACACAATCCATCCGTGGCTTCATTCGTTCTGATAATTTGACTTCGTTAACAGAGGAACAGGTCAGAAGTCTGGCGCAATCCGCACTTCTTGCAACGGGGCCGATCGCTGAAGGCAAAGCTGTGACGGCAGATACCTTGAAGAGCTATCGCATTTCCTGCAGCTATGATGCAGCATCCGGGCAATGGAGCGTACGCTTCGATTCCGGAAGAGACTACGGTTATACTGTCATCGTAGAGGACAAGTCCGGCATGGCATGGCTGGCTGAATCAGATAATGGATAAACGACTCATTGCCAGAATACAGTGCCTTACAGATAAGTAGAAGAGGTAATCGTAACATGGTTCGAAGAATCTGGTTGCCGTTTTTTATCGCATGGATGCTCCTGATTGTTCCGACCGCGCTTGCAGCAAATGAAGCGGAGGATTTCGAACAATTCATGAATGAACGATATGTGAACAAAGGATGGTCTGCGGAAAGCGTGACCCAGTGGGGAGACGCCGCAGCAGCGGTTCTGTATCAGGGAGATAAGGGACTATTGGTGGTGCGTAAAGGAGAGCATCTGATAGAGAATACAGATGCAGTACTGTCCTCCGGGTATACCGTTCACATGGATACCGAGGATCTTCTGTACCTTACGGTTGCCGATGGCAAAGAGACCACCACATATGATTTCTATTATGTTCATAATCGCTGGCTGTTGGGTGGCATTCGATATACAGGTCAGGGCCCTTCTGAAAGGGATATCCCTATCATCGAGGAAATTCTGCTGAATATGTTGGATGATGAAATCAGCACTGATTACCTGTTGGAAGATGAAAACGAGAATATACTCTGGCGGGAAACCACCCCTCCGCTTCCGGATGTGCTGACGGAGGATGAACTGGATCTGGCGAACTGGAGCCCCTTTACTTGCCCCGTGTACTGCACCGGATATATGGACAGGGATCTAGGAGATTCTTCTGACATCGTCAGGAAACGGTTGTTTGACAGGATGAAGACCGGTACCTTCTTTGCGGATGATGCCTACGTGGATGGACTGATCAACCGGGACACCTTGCAATTCATTGCTGATAAGCCCAACGGAAGCCGCGTGCTGCTGTGTGGCAGCTTTGCAGAAGATACAGGCTGGCAATTTGTTGAAAGCAGCCCCTTGCCTGCCGGTACAACTATGGGAGTCGAAAACTTCACAAGTAATCTATATTTCCCCACCATTTATGGAGGTCCCTCTGTACAACGATTTGCTGACGGAATCTGGGGAGTCAGTTCCATGATCTCCTCCCCGGGAGAACTCTATTTCATGGGGCAAAACTGGATTTCTCTGGACGGGAATCCAGTGTGGAGTGAATACAGTTGCTATGGAGAACACCCATGGAGCGACATCACCGCCATAGACTGGAACAGCATTCCGCTGACTGCGGCGGAAGCGCAAGGACAATTGGATCTCGGCAGTTGGGCAACACCCAATAGCAGCAATCCTGAAGACCGTCTGCATTTGCGGGAGAAGGCTGAAAAAGGAAGTCGTTCCTTGGGCAAATTCTATAATGGGGCCCCAGTAAAAGTGCTGAAAAGGGGCCAGGAATGGACGAAAGTTCAGATTGGTCCCATGACAGGCTACATGATGACGAAATATTTTGCTTTCGGTAGTGATATGAAGAAAGTGAAGCTTGCTGTTCCTTACAAGGACACGCTTCATCTGACTACCGCAGTGACCTGGCTTACAGCAGAAGGAAACACGCACACGCAGATACTGCCCGGCGAACGAATTCCATCTCATATTCTGATCGGTATCCATGAAGATCTATGGTTTTTCTGGGATTACATGAGCAACAGTTTTGGGCAGATCCAAGACAGTGATCTATGGGACGGAAACGGCTGAAAATGATAAGAATCATATGATAACGCCCTGCTGCACTTCCTTTACATGTCGAGAGTGTGCAGCAGGGCGCTTCTTGCTGAACAGAACATGAATCGCAGACAAATTCGTTAAGCCATGAGAAAAACCTCGGAAGCTTTTCAGCCTCCGAGGTTGGGTGGTGGAGCTAAGGGGATTCGAACCCCTGACCTCTACAATGCGAATGTAGCGCGCTACCAACTGTGCTATAGCCCCTTATTTGGTAACTTTTCCGACCATATTTTACATCTCGTCGGATTTCGATG
>CACYNZ010000419.1 GCA_902775835.1 uncultured Eubacteriales bacterium
ACCCGTACCGATTCGCAAATGCGGATGTATTTCGTTCCGTTATTCGAAGCAATTTCCAGGAACACGCAGACCCCTCCAAACTATGTAACTATGTACTACGGAATTATATATCAAAACGCTCCAAATGTCAACACTTTGGAATCAAAAAAAGTGAAGAAAATCAATATTTCTTCACTCATTCTTAGTCGATTTTCAGTTCATATGCCCGTCAAACTCCGGAACCATGCGGGATATGATATACTGGCAGGAAGAGAAGCAGCGGTGCCGAAGGCGTGCTGGTGTTGTCTCGCATGCGGGAACATATCCGGGCATGCGTCTGGAACAGGGAAAACTGCAAAGCGTCTTTCGCTCGTAGGAGGAATTGCGATGATTTACTATGTCAGTGCACAGGCAGACCAGGGTGACGGAACACAGGAAAAGCCGTTTCCCGCGATTCAGATGGCGGCAGACATTGCCATGCCGGGCGATGAGGTGGTGGTGCTGCCGGGTATTTACCGGGAAGCCGTGAACCCGGTGCATGCAGGCACCCCGGAAGGACGAATCACGTACCGTGCCCAGGAAAAGGGAACCGCTGTCATCACCGGTGCGGAGCGGATCCGCAGCTGGACGGACCTTGGCGGCGGCGTATGGAAGACTGTGGTGCCCAACAGCTGCTTTCCGGACCGGAACCCCTACCGCACGCTGGTTTCCGGGGACTGGTTCATTGCGTCGTTTATCGCCCATACCGGGGATGTGTATCTCGACGGGAAATCCCTGTACGAGGTCACAAGCCTGGATGGGGTGAAGCAGCCGGTGCGCTCCAATGTATCCTGGGATCCGGACTTCTCTGTCTATACCTGGTACACGGAGCAGGATGAGGCCGCGGATGCGACGGTCCTGTATGCCAATTTCCATGGCCTGAATCCCAATGAGGAGAACGTGGAGATCAGCGTCCGGATAACCTGCTTCTATCCGGAGGCGGAGGGCATCGGGTACATCACGCTGTCCGGCTTTACCATCCGTCAGGCTGCGACCCAGTGGGCACCGCCCACGGCCTATCAGGAGGGCATGGTGGGCCCGCACTGGTCCAGGGGCTGGATCATTGAGGACTGCGATATCAGCGAATCCAAGTGCAGCGGAATCTCGCTGGGCAAGTATCTGCAGAAGGAAAACGACAACAAATGGCTGAAATGGAAATACAAGGACGGCACCCAGACGGAGCGTGACTGCATCTGCCAGGCCCAGAGAGAGGGATGGACCAAGGAGAATATCGGCAGTCATATCATTCGCCGCTGCAATATTCATGACTGCGGTCAGACCGGGATTGTCGGGCATCTCGGCGGTGTGTTTTCCCTGATTGAAGACAACCATATTCATCACATCAACAACAAGCAGAACCTGGCCGGGGCTGAAATCGGCGGCATCAAGATGCACGCGGCCATTGATGTGATCTTCCGGCACAATCATATTCACCACTGCACCCGCGGTCTGTGGCTGGACTGGCAGGCCCAGGGCACCCGCGTGACAGGCAATCTTTTCCATGACAATACGCTGCCCTTCGAGCATCTCATGCATTCCGGGACCATGGGCGCCTACGGCGAGGATATTTTTGTCGAGGTTTCCCACGGACCGACCCTGATCGATTCCAATATGCTTCTGTCCCTGCGCTCCCTGAAGCTGGCGACCCAGGGTGTGGCGGTGGTCCACAACCTGATCGGCGGCGCGCTGACGGCGGTGGGCACCGGCGTGAACAACGGCTCAATCAATTACCAGTCGCCCAGATACACGCCCTATCATGTGCCGCACCGCACGGAGATCGCCGGGTTCATGACCATCCTGCACGGAGACATGCGTTTCTATGACAACGTGTTTGTCCAGCAGCCGGTGCCGGATTTCCTGCGCGAGGCAGCCAAGGCCATGAAAGGCGGCGCATGGGATGACGGGAATGTGGATGTGGGCATTTGTCCCTATAATGGCTACATGACCGAGGAAGAGTGGCAGAAGGAATTTGAGGGATACTGCGGCATGGGTTCAGCACCCAGTGACCGGTATTACATTCCGCTGCCGGTATGGGCCGAGGGCAACGTCTATATGAACGGCGCTTCCCCGTGGGACAAGGAAAAGGCGCCTGCCGTGGTGGAAGACGCTCAGGTCCGGATTTCCGTGAAGGAAGAGGAAGGCTGGGCGGTATGCACCAATCTGAAGGCATGCATGCCCGAGGGAAAGATGGTGCCGGTGGATACGGAAAAACTCGGCATGGCGTTTGAGCCGGAAGAGAAGTATGAGAATCCGGACGGAACGCCGATCCGGTTCGAAGAGGATGACCTGGTGTTTTTCAGAAACTGGACAGTCCGTGATATGCAGGCCTGATGCACAGGCCATGTGTCCGGAAAGTCTGATACAGATACCGCGGCAGTTCTGTGTACTGGCGCGGTGTCTGTTTTTTCATGCCCGGAAACATGACATCCGGGTTGTATTTTTCACGTACGCCGCGATTTTTTTCTGCTGAGATCAATTGTCATAGCGAAAGAATTGTGATATTCATATGCGTGATGCGCATTGTTCATCAGACGGGAAAACTACAGGCTCCGGAGCATGACTGTGTCTTCCGGGAGCAGGAATACAGGAGCGGTTATGCAGTCCAAGCAGCAGACGGAAACATGGAATAAGCCGTGGGTGCGTCCGAGACACGCGGTGATTACAGCGATTGCACGGTGTGTGATGGGCCCGGTGATCCGGCATATGTACGGTGTACAGGCAGAAACATATACGGGCCCGGACACGGAGCCCTGCCTGATTCTGTATAACCATCAGACGCCGTGCGATCAGTTCTTTGTGGGCATGTCCTTTCACAGGCCTGTCTATTATCTGGCGACTGAGGACATTTTTTCCAAGGGCTGGATTTCTTCGCTTCTGCGCTGGGCGGTGGCGCCGATTCCCTTCATCAAGCAGACCACGGACACCAATGCGCTGGGACTCATGATGAAGGTGGCCCGGGAGGGCGGATCGATCGCGATTGCGCCGGAGGGCAACCGGACCTACAGCGGAAAAACGGAATACATGAGCCCCGCCATTACGTTCCTGGCGCGCCGGATGCGTCTGCCCATCGTCCTGTACCGGATCGAGGGCGGATACGGCGTGCAGCCCAGATGGAGCGACGGGATCCGGAAAGGTCACATGCGCGGGTATGCCGTGGAAGTGATCCGGCCGGAAGAGTATGC
>CACYNZ010000420.1 GCA_902775835.1 uncultured Eubacteriales bacterium
CAAACCGGATGCGCGCTTATAGGCGCTGCTCCTCTGGACGGCCGGCACGACAAGCAGAAGCAGAATCACTACTGCCTCCGCGATCGCAAGCACGATAAACGCCAGTTTTTTCTTACGCTGATCTTCCATCCCTTTCATCCTCTCTCCTGTGTCTGCCACAGAATTTATCTGCCTGCACGAAGCCCTTCAAAATCCGTACAGTCCCCTCATTGTTACTCCCGTTGTCTTTCCATAATACAGCATTTTCACCAAATCGAACAGTGTATTTTTTGGAAAAATCATAAATTCTTAATGATTTTTACCAAAAATCGGCTTTGCGGGCCCTCTTTGTATGAGGTATAGAAGGCAAAAGCAGGAGGCGCAAAAGCACCCCCTGCCGTATCGTTTCTGTTTTTATATAATGGCTGCAGCAGACAATATAACGTGTCTGTCATAGCTGTATTTCGCTCCGCTCCAAAGCTATTACATAGTCACAATAACCTCATTGTATAATCCACCACGCTATATTATCAGCATCACTTGGTTATATTTTGTGATCCGTTTTCTGCGTAACCGCGTTTCAGGATCCGTCAGCCGCAGCCAGCACATTGCCTCTTGCAGTTCCGGCGGCCTCTCAAGCATCCCCGCCGCGTTCCGCCTTCTTCTTCCGCTTGCGGCCTCCCCGGTCTTTCTCCGGGGCTTTCGAGCCGAAGCGCGCCTCATACTCCTGCGCCATCCCGTCCAGTCCCTTCTTTTTCAGTCCGGTGAAAATGCTCTTTCCGGCCAGATCATAGAGGACGGCAAAGACAGGCGCCCCGACGAGCATCCCGGGCAGTCCCCACAGGGCTCCGAAAACGATGATCGAAAACATGATCCAGAAAGCGGATATGCCCAGCCGGTCTCCGAGGATGGCGGGCCCCAGCACATTCCCGTCAAACTGCTGGAGCACAATGATGAAAACGACAAAGATGAGGCACTGGACCGGAGACCTCATCAGCAGAAGCAGCGCCGAGGGAATGGCCCCGAGATACGGACCGAAGAACGGAATCACATTTGTCACCCCGACGATCACGCTGATGAGCATCGCGTCAGGCAGACCCGTCAGCACCATGAACACGAAACAGATCACCCCGATGACAAACGAATCCAGAATCTTGCCCTGGACGAAGCCGCTGAACATCCAGTCGGTCAGCTTCACCTCGCGCTCGATCCACTCCGCCGTCTTCTCCGGGAATACCGCGTAGACCAGAAGCTTCGCCTGATGGAGAAACTTCTCCCGCGAGATCATGAGATAGATGGCCGCGATACAGCCGAGGCCGAAATTCTTGATCACCCCGAGAAGCCCCTGGATGCTGGAGCTCACATCCTTCAGCACGGACTGAATGGCCGGCTGCAGGTCGCTTTCCAGAAATCCGCTGACGTAGCCCGACAGGGTCTCTGTCGCATTCTGAATCTGCACGACCAGTTCGTGGGACATGCTGCCCTGATCGAGGTTTGCAACCCAGTCCTCAAATCCGGCCATCGCCTGCGGCAGCTTCGCGATCAGCGCCGTGATGCTGGCCGACACCTCCGGCAGGACGAGCACGAGAAGCAGGATCAGGAGCACCAGAAAGAGCAGAACTGCAGCCAGGACCGAGAGCAGGCGGACCAGGTTTGTATGCCGCTCCCCGAAGCCCTTTAAGAGCTTCATGCTCCCGCGCTCAATCCAGGCGCTTACCGGACAGAGCAGATAGGCGATCACGGCCCCGTATATAAACGGCATCAGGATCCCGGCACCCCTCTTCAGGATACCGGTATAAACGGAAGTCCGGAAGAACAGAAGAATCACGACGCACACGACAGCAGTCCCCGCCGCCAGATACAGTAGTTTCTTTTTCATATTCATAGCAATCCCATCCCCCCTCAAATCCCGTCACGGGAAACTTCTTTCCTGCAGAGGCAGACTCCGGCGCAGAGCAGCACGGGAAAGATCACACATGAGAGAATTCCCGTTTTCAGATTGTCGCCGGCCATGCTCGACACGAACCCCGCCAGAGTCGGTCCTCCGGAGCATCCCAGATCCCCGCCCAGGGCAAGCAGCGCAAACATGGCGGTCCCTCCGTACGGGATGGATGCGGAAGCCTTGCTGAAGGTGCCGGGCCACATGATTCCCACCGAGAGTCCGCACAGTGCACAGGACAGCATGCTGAGCGCGGGCACCGGCGCAAGAGCGGTTCCGGCATATGCCAGTATACACAGAAGACAACTTCCGGTCATAAAGCGGTCCAGATCGATGCGGTCCCCGTATTTCCCGTAGAATGCACGGGATGCGCCCATCAGGAGCGCAAACGAGAGCGGTCCCGCGAGATCTCCCGCCGTCTTGCTGATCCCGAGTCCTTTCTCGGCAAACGCGGATGCCCACTGGCTCACCGCCTGCTCACTGGCCCCGGAACAGACCATCATCACAAACAGAATCCAGAACAGCTTCATGCGGAACAGCCCGTGCGCCGTGAGCCCCTCCTCCCCCTCGCTGATCAGGGATGCAATCGGGACCTTCGTAAACACATATGCATTGACCGCCGGGATCACCGCCCAGATCAGCGCGAGCACCCGCCAGTTCCCGATTCCCGCAAAATGAAAGAAGACCGTGGAAAGGAGCACGACGCCCACATGGCCCCAGCAGTAGAAGGAATGCAGCATGCTCATCGCGCTTTCCTTATTGGCCGAAGGACAGGCCTCCACGACCGGGCTGACGAGCACCTCCAGAAGCCCCCCGCCGATCGCATAGACGATCACGGACAGCAGGATCCCCGCAAACGGAGGCATGATCCCCGGGAGAACCGTCAGGAGCAGAAGCCCCAGCGAGGCCGCCACATGCGCCGCGACCATGCAGACCCGGTATCCCGCCCTGTCCACAAAAAAGACGGACACAAGATCCACAAGCAGCTGGATGCCGAAGTTCAATGTCGTAAGCAGTGTAATCTGCGACAGCGGGATCCCGTATGTCCGCTGGAAAGTCAGGAACAGGAGCGGAACGAAGTTGTTGACAATCGCCTGTACGATATATCCGGTAAAACAGGCGTTGATCGTCCCCGCGTACCGCTCCTCCCCGTGATTCATGTCAGATGCCTTCTTCATTCACTCTCCCGTCCGTACAGCTTCATCAGCTTCAGGATCCGCCTCTTAAGGTCCGGCGTAAATACGTCCTCCGCAGTCCGCCATTTCCAGT
>CACYNZ010000421.1 GCA_902775835.1 uncultured Eubacteriales bacterium
TGCCCGGCGGGAACAGGAAAAGAAAAAGCCCCGGCAGCGCTTCATTGACGAAGTGTGGCCAGGGGTGAAACCGGGATGATGCAGATCGACAAACTGGAATTTATCTATCGTCAGCGATCAAAAAAGCTCTGCACGGAGAGCCATCCGCCCCGGATAGATTCAACGGCGCTGCGCTTAAAAAATATCTGCCTTCCTTAACCGCTGCCAATCGAATGCCTTCAAGCAATACAATGCCAGCACCCAGCAAGATCAAATGTACTTCCATCGGCGCATCTTCCGGGCCGACAGTCTGCGATTCATTTCCTAACAGTAGGATTCCTTTGGAAGCAAAGACCTTTGCTGCTTCCGAAGAAACCACAGCGTCTCCCTTGATCAGAAGTCGTTTTGCCGCTTCCGGGTCACGATCTCTCGATTTTTCATATATCTCCATTGCGTCATGGCCGGAGACAATCCCGTGATGCTCCGTAACAGAAGCCGGCCCAACAAAGGCTTCAAGACCTACGGCATCAATAGTTTTTCCACCTTTGATAAAATGAAATGGCGCATCCACGTGAGTACCGTTGTGCGCACACATATTGAAAGCTGTCAGATTGTACAGATCGCCTTTTTCCATTGAAGAAAGCACCCTTCTTTCCGGCGCTGGGTCACCGGGGAATACCCGACAGCTGAAAACCTCCTGCGAGATATCGTAGATTGTCATTGCATATCACCTCCTTGAATGATCACACAATTGTAATTTGAGCGGCGCAGCCCTTTTCCAAGGTCAGGAAATAAAGTCCGCTTTCCTCCGGTGTCCAGGGTTGGCCATTCAGCAGATAGCCGGAAAATTCCCGGGGCAGTTGCACATACATTTGATGGTCGCAGATCGCTGTCAGCGTTGCCCGGAAGGAACGACGCGCAAGATCCCATTGCATATCCGCCAATCCATCCTGATACCGGAAGAAGCGGATTTCCCCTTGATAAAGTGCTTCCGGCAGGGCGGGCAGCAATTTCAGCAGATCGCCCGATGAAGAGAGTAACATCTCCTGGATGGCGTTCACATAGCCCATGATGGCGTCCAACTGCACCGGAGCCGGGTCCATGTTGAGGGAGATGTTCATGCCCCGCCAATCATTGTGCAGGGTGAAAAAGCTGTTGGTCAGGCAGGACTGGGCCATTTTGTCAAGGCAGTCCATGGCGTCCTCACCTTTTTCCAGCCGGGCGTAAATGGCCGCCATGTGAGCCATGCTCCAGCCCGTCTGGGCGTCGATTTCCCGTAGGCGCACCGCACGCTCAAAGGCGGGAAGCAAATCTGCTTTGTGCAGGGGGTTGACTTCTGTTCCCGGAAATACCGGATAGATATGGGACAAGTGCCGGTGATCATACCGCTCCTGGAAGCGGTCATCCTGCCATTCCTTCACGCCGCCCTGAGCGTTGAGCTTGTAATTCGGAATGGCGCGCAGGATTCTTTCCCAGGCGGGTACATGGCTTTTCAGCTGGGGCCAGGTTTCTGCGAAGGCGCACATGTTGGTTAAAAACTCTTTCAGGATCGCCAGGTCGATGGTGGAATTGACGGTGGTGGGCATGGGATGGGCCATCTGGATATGCTTGGGCGGCATGAAGTTGCCCGGAGTGTTTTCCGGGGACACGCTGGGATAAAAATGGATGCTGCCGTCGGGATAGAAGGTGACGAAATCCTCATAAAAAGCCGCCACTTCCAGAAGATACGGCAGGATGCTGGTTTCAAAATATCCATCGTCCTTCGTATACTGGGCATACCGGGCGTAATGCTGGGCGATCCACCCGGCAGCCCCCACCCAGTTCATGATCACCGGCACCACCTGATTGGGCGCGGAAACCCCGGGCGTGGTGCCCGCCGTCATGTACAGGCCCTTCATGCCGAACAGCTTTTGGGCGTTATTCTGAAAGGCCGGGATGCGTTCATTGTAATACCGGAAAAAGGCTTCGTGGAAGGGCAGCAGATTCCCGGCGAACACATGCCAGTAAATCATCTGGATGTTTTCATTGGCCATGTTGTGGGGCCACATGAGCCGGTAATCCCCCGCCCACAGGCCGTACATGGGAAAGGGATCGGCCTGGGGATCGGTACCGCAGATGAACAGATACCGCCCGTAGCGCCACAGCTTTTCGATCAGCTCCATGGGCTGCTTTCCGCTGTACGATTGCAAAAGCAATTCTTCATTGCTGTGCCATTTATCTGGGGCGGGCAGAGAAAAATCCGCGCTGCGATACCAAGCTTCGTGGATTTTTTTATGTTCTGACAAGAGGGCATCATAATCTGCGGGCAAAGCGTCCAGCGCCTGCTTCGCTTCTTGCAGGACGGTATCCCGGTCCCGTGTTTCTCCGGCAAAAACGGAAATCAGCGCCAGCATATCCTTTGCGCCGGATACCGTCAGGGTGTCCCGTTCCGTCTGCACTGCGCCGTCTGCATATACCTTCACGCAGACGCCGTACAATGCATCATCATCGTTCCGGGCGGTGTAAATCAGGTACGGCGCTTGAGATACGCATTCCATGGAATCCAGGATGTGCTGACCGTACTTTTCCAGCCCGTCGCTTCCTGTGTTCCGATGAGGCGACAGAGACAGAGAAACGAATAAATCGGCTTGATTGGAAGTGAGCCGCTTGACAACGACCCCATGAGGCCGGGAAACAAACAGGCGCGAGGAACGAATGGAAATCCCTTCCTTCCAAGTGGAAAAGACTTCGCCGCTGTCCATATGAACTCCTCGGAGGTAATCTGTAAATCCGGAGACAGGTTTTATTTGAATATGCAGGTCGGCTACCGGAAACGGCGATTGAAGCTGCGTTTGATAATTCTGTTCTTTCAGGGCATTGACCACCGTCCAGCTGGCTTCCTGAAAACGCTCCGCGTCCATCAACTCCCGCAGGCGATGAAAAGCATCGCTGACGTCTGGCAGTTCTGCTTCCTTGCCGTTGTGCCACAGCTTGTGATGGGTGAGCATCACGGTTTCATCCTTCACCCCGCCATACACGTCCGCGCCAATGAAGCCGTTGCCGCTGACCAGCCCGTCCCGCCACAGATCATGCCACCAGGAAGCGGGCGTGCGCATAAACAGGGTATCCCGATTGAATTCCATGTTGTCCTCCATAAATCCCGATTGTCGAGCCGAAGCTCCTAACCAGTATTCTACCATTATCCCTGAATCTCCTGCAATCAAAGAG
>CACYNZ010000422.1 GCA_902775835.1 uncultured Eubacteriales bacterium
AGGCCGTAGCCCTCGTTGGACTCGCAGCGCATCTCCTCGATGGTGTACTCGCCGTACGGCAGCGCGCCGAAGCGGTCAAAGCCTATCACCGTCACATCGCAGTCCTCTGCGAGCCGCGCCGCCGCCGTGACCTGTCGCAGATCGCCGCCAGCGATCAGCAGGCGCTTACCGGTTGTTGAATTCGTCATAGATCTCACTCCTTTGAAACGATCATGATCCGTTTGTCCGGATTGGTCTATATTATGCGAATCCTGCCGAAATGTGCAGACGATGCGCCGAAAAAAGCAGCCCCCTCCGCGCCGGAGAGGAACTCGCAGAATCTCAGGTCGTCCGGTATCTCCTCAGACTTCAGCGGTTCCCGGAGCACCGCCAGGCGCGGGCGGAACGTCCGCACCTGCTCAAACAGCAGTTCCCGGCTGGTATTGGCGGTCAGCGCCGCCACCCGGTATTCCTCCGGATGCCGGGACACAAGGTCCAGCGCCTGGCGCCCGATGGAACCGGTGGAGCCGAGTATGGATAGATTTGTCATACGCTTTTCTCACACTCCGATGATACGGATACAGTAGACCACCACGGACATGAACAGGATGGAGTCGATCCGGTCCAGCATGCCGCCGTGTCCCGGGAACAGGTTGGAAAAGTCCTTGATACCGCAGTGGCGCTTGACCAGGGACGCAAACAGATCCCCTGTCTGGGATACCACGCCGCCCAGAATGCCGATGAACGCCAGCGCCCACCAGGACGGAAGCATGGGCTGGGTCGCCTGCGTGCACAGAAGCCTGGCCACGGCGCCCACGCACATGGCTGCCGCAATGGCCCCGGCCATGCCGCCCACGGCACCGGCCACGGTCTTGTTCGGGCTCACTTCCGGGCACAGCCTGCGCTTGCCGAACCTGGAGCCCGCAAAGAAGGCGGCGCTGTCACAGCACACCGGCACCGCCACCACCAGGGACAGGTAGGTGCGCTGCACGGACAGCGGGGAGATGGTGGTCAGCGCGATGACGCACAGTCCCGGCAGGCAGATGGAAAACAGGGGCATGATGCTCATCAGGATATCTTCCAGCTGCGGGTCCTCCCGGAACAGAATGCACAGAATCGTGAGGAAGCAGGCACCCATCAGGATGGGGGTCACGGAGGCACTGTTCAGAAACAGCACCAGCGGGATGGCCACGATCATGGCCAGCCACGTGGGCCAGGACACCGGTCTGTGCCCGGCGCGCGACAGGGCCCGGTATTCCTCATACTGGGCGAAAACATAGCAGATAATGGCCGCCAGCGAGAACACGGCGCCCCCGAAATACAGAATGATCAGGGCGCCCCCCGCCAGGCACAGGCCTGTGATTACTCGCTGTCTCATGCTTATTTCCGCCCTCCGAAGCGACGATTCCTGCCCGCAAACGCCTGCAGGGCCTCATCATAGTCCTGAATGGTGAAGTCCGGCCACAGCACCTTCGGGAACAGGAATTCCGCATAGGCGCACTGCCAGAGCATGAAATTGCTCAGGCGCAGCTCGCCGCTGGTGCGGATCAGCAGATCCACATCCGGCTGGCCTCCGGTATACAGTTCATCCGAAAACCGCTTTTCCGTGATCTCGTCCGGGCTCACCTCGCCGCGCATGCACTGCTGCGCCAGCTGGCGCGCGGCGCGCACGATCTCGTCCCGGCCGCCGTAATTGATGGCGATGTTCAGGTTCAGACCGGTATTCTTTCCGGTGCGGTCCTCCGCGTCCATCAGCGTCCGCCGCTGGATATCCGGCAGCCTGCCCTTGTCGCCCATGATCCGGATGCGCACATTCTTCGCGTCCAGCTCATCGATCTCAGAGGCGAAAAAATCCAGAATCAGCTGCATCAGCGCATCCACTTCCTCCCTGGATCTTGACCAGTTCTCCGTGGAAAACGCATACAGAGAAAGTGAGCGGATGCCCAGATCATTGGTATGCCGGATAATCTCCCGCAGCGTTTCGGTGCCCTGGCGGTGGCCCTTGCTCACAGAGAGCTTGTGCTTTTTCGCCCAGCGCCCGTTTCCGTCCATAATGATGCCCACGTGCTCCGGCAGACGCGTGAATTCGTCAGCCGTCATGGGCTTTCTGTGATGCAGTGATGCTGATCCCAAACGCATATATTCCTCCGGTGAAAAATGCGCAAGCCCCTTATGGGACCTGCGCATGATTGGATGGGTCCTCGCCGGTCATGTCCGGCCGGGTTTCAAACCGGCTCACCACCAGTTCATGGTCCCGTACCTGGATCACCCGCAGTTCTCCCCGTTCCTTGCCCCGGGGAGGGCAGGTTTCCCGTACGGTCCAGTCTCCGCCGCCGAGCCGTTCAAGGGCCTCAGACAGGGGCAACCCCAGAAGTGACTGAGTCATCAGACTTCCATGATCTCCTTTTCCTTGGCCGCACAGATCTGGTCCACTTCCTTGATGGCCTTGTCTGTGATCTTCTGGATATCATCTTCCGCCTGATGCTGATCGTCTTCCGTGATCTCGCTGACCTTCTTCATCTTCTTGAACTGCTCCACCGCATCCCTGCGGATGGAACGCACCGCCACCTTGGCGTCCTCGGCGCTCTTGCGGGCCACCTTGGTCAGCTCCTTGCGGCGCTCCTCGTTGGTGGGCGGGAACACAAGACGGATGATCTTGCCGTCATTGCTGGGATTGATGCCCAGATCGCTCTTCTGAATGGCCTTTTCAATGGCCGGAATCATCTTTGCTTCCCAGGGATTGATCACCAGAAGCCGGGCCTCAGGAGAGGAAACGCCCGCCACCTGGTTGATGGGGGTCGGCGTCCCATAGTAATCCACCATGATCCGGTCCAGCATCTGCGGATTGGCGCGTCCGGCGCGAAGCGTAGTCATCTCACGCTGATATACCGCACAGGTTTTGCTCATTTTGTCTTTTGCCTGATTCAGGATTTCGTCGACTGTCATAGGCCTGACCTCCTTATTCATTCAATCCTGTTGGGTGTATTGTACCCTGTTTTCCCACCAATGGCAAGCTCAGGGGTGCACCACGGTGCCCATGGGATCCCCTTCCAGCACGCGCACCAGATTTTTGGGGTCTGCCAGGCCGAACACGCGCACCACGGGCATGTGCTGCTCATAGCAGAGCTGGAAGGCGGAGGCATCCATGACCTTGAGTCCTCTTTCCAGGGCTTCAGCATAGGTGATGTCCCGGA
>CACYNZ010000423.1 GCA_902775835.1 uncultured Eubacteriales bacterium
TTAGTGATACTATGACAATCCCAGCCTTTTTCCGGCTGCGACGCAGATTACTCGAGGCCATCGATGCAGCTGTAATCCTGCCTGTTTTCTTTGATTTTCTCTTAATGCCTCCGCCAGATTCATGAAAACGCAATGCTTCGATCGGAGAAACGTTGCCTGCAATCCTGCATGGCTTAAGACTGCTGATCATCACCGTAATAAACGTAAATGCCGCAGATGCCAGGCAAAGCAGGATAAGGAGACTGCTGCTGACTGTATAGGCTTGTTCCGAACGAATCTCCAGCGTTCTCATAATGGATTTCAGCATAACGTTACCAAGCAGAACACCTATTGCTAAGCCGGCTGGGATCCCCATCACGCTGTATGTAAGTGCCTGAACCCGCACAATCCTTCGTATCTGCCTGGAGGTTGTTCCAATCGTCTTCAACAGTCCGTAGTTTCGAATATTTGCAGAGATATTGATGTGAAAAATATTAAATATGATCAGATATCCTGCAACGAAAATGATCATCATCAAAAGAATACCTGCAGCTATTGTGCCTGCATCTGCCGAACTTGTTAGATAGGCCCAGTTCACACCTATATCCGGAACAATCTCTGCATTTCCATAAAGCCGTTCCAACAGAGCCTCCGTCTTCTGCTCAATGTCGAAACTGTTCTTATAATTAAAGTCCACCATCCAGTAGCCTGCATACCCATGGTTTTCGGAAGTATAAAAGTTCTCTGTCGGAGTAGGCGCATATTCTTCTGCAAAAGCCCGGGAAACCCAGCATTCCTGCGCCATGGCCGCCGGGTCTCCAGGCCAGTAGCCGCAGAGGGTCATATCATAAGATATGTTTTTTCCGTCGATATCAATCACAGCAGGAACCGATGTCCCCAGTTCGTGCGGCAAGCCGAGCTCATCCAGCACCAAGGTGCTCATGGCAATTTCATCAATCTTTTCAGGGAGCCTCCCTTCCTGCGGATAACAGAATACGGCTTTCGCAGCCGATCCATCTCCCGCACAATTGACTTCGGCAGACACATTCTTCAATTCTTTGTTTATTAAATTTCCAACAATAATCCTGTAAACAACATCCCTCGTTTCCTTGTCTTTCATCAATTTTTCGAAGTCTTCCGGAAGAACGTATTTCAGTCCTGCCATACGGTCTCCTCCAACCTGCCGCATGGTCTCCTGCTGCATTCCATTGATCAGGCTGCCGCCAACGGAAAACAGGCAGGTGAACAGGATACAGGTCAGCATGACAGACAATATAATGACAATGTTCATTTTACGGTTTTGTCTCAGCTCACGGATTGCAACGCGATGAATGACGGCCCTGTTGTGAACTTTAGGCATTAACATCACCGCCCTTCAGAATATGACCGTCTTCGATGCGGATCACACGGTCTGCCATTTGCGCAATTGCCTCGTTATGGGTAATCATAACAATAGTTTGCCCATATTTCTGTCCTGTCACCTTTAAGAGGCTTAATACATCCTGGGATGTTCGGCTGTCCAGATTTCCCGTCGGTTCATCAGCCAGAACAATCGCCGGTTTCGATGCCAGCGCCCTGGCAATGGCTACACGTTGCTGCTGTCCACCCGACAATTGATTCGGAAGTCGATCCTGCAGCTTTGAAAGTCCCAGCGACTGGATCACATCACCAACAAATTTCTCATCAATGGAATTTCCATCGAGCTGTATGGGAAATACAACATTTTCATAAGTATTCAGTGTTGGGATCAGATTAAATGCCTGAAATACAAATCCGATCTTTCTGCGCCGAAAGATGGTAAGGGCTTCGTCTTTTAAAGAAAAGATATCCTTGTTTTCTACAAACACTTTTCCGGATGTTGGCCTGTCCAGACCTCCGAGCAGATGCAGGAGCGTTGATTTCCCACTGCCTGATGTTCCGACAATTGCGATAAATTCACCCTGTTCTACGCTGAGCGCGGCATTTTCCAGGGCCGTGACCATGCCTGGACCTTTTCCATAGATTTTTGTCAGTGCCTCTGTTTTCAGTATTACCATGTTTACTCCCTTCTAAGCACCGGCTAATCGATACGGCATTCATGCACACGGATGAGTATTCCGGAGCTTACTATGCATCAGATTTCTATGCTGCATCTATCGTAACAGGCAATTCTGTCCACATTCTTTCCGAATTCTAACAGTATTGACAGATTTCATTTCGGCAGATATATATGAAACACTGTTCCCGGTTCAGGCTCTGATTCTACTGTAATATAGCCGCCCTGACCCTCAATGATCTGCCTGGCAAGATAAAGTCCTAATCCCACACCGCTCTGATCCCCTGCATTTTCCCCGCGATAAAATCTGCCGAAAATTTTGGGAAGATCCTCCTCACTGATGCCCTTTCCCTGATCAGCGACTGAAACACAGGTGAACAGTTCAAATTCATTCACCGACAAATTGATTACGCTTCTTTCCGGCGAGTACTTTACTGCGTTATCCACGATGTTAAACAAGGCTTCTTGCGTCCATTTTGAATCAAACACAGCAGTTGCCATGTCCGGTGAATACTGAATGGTAATCTGTTTACCTTCCGCCATAGGCAAAGCCTGTTCGGCCGCGGCCGTTATCACACTCCCAAGATCCCCTCTTGCAGGAGAGAGTCCTATGATTCCTGTCTCAAGGCGGGATACTTTTACAAGTGACTTAATCAGAAACTCCAGCTTCTCGGTTTGAACCTGTATCTCCGTCACAAGCCGACGTGTCTCATCATCCAGGTCCCGTTCTTCCAGTAGCTGAGAATATAACAGAATATTGGCCAGAGGTGTTTTCGTCTGGTGAGAGATATCTGACACGAGTTCTTTCAGCTTTTCACGTTCTTCCTCTGTCCTTCTGGCTGACAACTTTGATGATGTGAGATACCTTAACCACCGGGACTCAAGCTTTGAAAGCTGTGATTCATCATAATCAGACTCCTCAAATGTTCCGCTGATCCCGTCTTCCAGCATGCGGTCAAGCCGTTCAAGAATCTTTCTCTCCGAAAACATCTTTACTTCCTCCACGCATATCCGATCCCATAGATCGTCTGAATATAACCTGCTGCATTTAATTTCCGGCGAAGCCGGCCTACTGTCACAGACAATGCATTCTCATCCACATACTCAGCTCCATCTGTCCAGAT
>CACYNZ010000424.1 GCA_902775835.1 uncultured Eubacteriales bacterium
GGATGCTGTGGATTGGTCTCAATCACCTACCGCTCGACGGTTTTCAAGAGGCTCCGACCACAGCCCCCTTGTTAGTTCGTTAATCAGTTAGATACCGCATGACGGTTTATGTGGAACGAGGTTACGAGTGCAAGAGGTACTGTGGACCCAGCAGCATCAATTAACCAAAGGAGGAACGACCATGGTACACTTGGGCGGGGATGATCACCCTCCCTGGATATAGCTGGGCAAGAAGACTCTGGTTATTGATCCATAGGAATGCTGACAAGCAATCAGTATCGAAGAACAAAGGCTCAGTCAATCACGTCACCGCCTTCTTCCTCATCGCCATAAACTAAATCTGATCGGAATGCAGCAAGCAAGAGCTCTTCATACTTTCCAACAGAAACCAAACCTTTTGATATAACTTGTTCTGCTTGATTGATGTAATTGCCATATGTCATGTACTTTCTTGACTCTGGTGAAGGAAGGTATTCAACATCTTTGCTGCGATGTGAGATAAAGATTTTTGTTTCCATTTATACTGCTCTCTTTCAAATAATGGTTAATTGAATAATATATTAAAATATATTTGATAACAACAAAAAATATGTATTTTGTGCTGCCGGTTATAAGATCCGCAGCATGTTATTTTTCAGAAAGACAGCAGTAAGCCTTCTGCTCAGAACTTCCAGAGATTGATGCCCAGCTCCTCATTCCGCTCCCGGGTGACGCTGCCGTCCAGGACGTGGATGAACATCTCGCAGGTGGCTCCGACCGTCAGCGAGATGACATGCCCGGCATGGACCTTATGATTCTGGTCCGCCGTTACGGCGTGCAAATGAATATAGGATTTCCCGTTCAGGGCGGTCACGTTGCCGGAAAGGCTGGTGATTTCCATGAAGCCCTCCAGCTCCTCCTGACGGTAGGCCTGCTTCTCCAGGTCATATACGCCGACCGTTCCGCGGTTGATCGCGCCGATCGCGTTCACCTCCGCCAGGTGAAGGTTTTCCTTTTCGCAGAGCGACAAAAGGCCCTGCATGATCTCCTCATTCAGATCGAAGCGTACCATGTATGTGTTGTCAAAACGTTTGTACTCCATGTCCGTTCCCCTTCCCGTATCTGTCTGTCAAAAATCTGTACATTCATTATATCACAGGATGTGCTGACAGATATATTTCTGCCTGATATATACTGCTTTTTTGCATATTTTTCGCTTGTTGAAAGTATTGAATATGTGTTTTTGGGTTGATTAATATTTATAAATGCACAAAATTGTTCTATAATACAATTAACACATTGACAGGTGCATGGCAGATGAAAAGCCATGCACGCAGCACAGCCCGGGAAGGGTTTTTTGGTATGCAGCCTGAACCTGACCTGAACGATGTACTGCCGGATAAAAGGAGGGGGAAATATGCAAAACAAACGCAGGTATACCATTGTTGCCATTGCTGTCGCTGTTCTGTTCCTCTTCTCCGTTATTCTCACCGTCGGGGTGGATACGGACTGGGGCAGAGTCGAAGTGACGCATATGGTAGTCACCACAGCGGACGGTGACGAGGTCAACTGTCTGCTGTACAAGCCGTCCACCGCCTCGCCGGAGAATCCCGCGCCCTGCGTGCTGCTGGCGCACGGCGGCAACGACATGATGGAGCAGTGCACGAGCTACGCGATTGAGCTTGCCCGCCGCGGCTACGTCTGCATCACCCGCGACGCCATGGGCAACCACAATTCCGACATTCCCACCGGAACCGCGGAAACCGCCACAGTGGAGGCGGCCGGATACCGGCCTTCCGGACTGGACGCCGTGCTGCACCAGGTACGGCTGTATAACTTCGTGGACCAGAACAAGATCGTCGCCATCGGCCATTCCCTGGGCGGCACAAACACGATCGCTCTGTCGATCAAACACCAACAGGGCATCTTCCTGTCCATCAACCTGGGCCAGAACATGTACGGCCGGGAATGGAACCAGGATTACAACTTCAACTATGACGTCATCATCGGTATCGCGGATGAGAGCTGCCTGGCCCATTCCGATCCCCAGAACTACACGATCAACTCCTTGGAAACCGTGCAGCTGCGCCGGATCTTCTTCGGCGATTACACCACGCCGGATGAGGACCTGCCCATGATTGAGCTGGGCAAGGTATATACTGCCGTCGGAACGGACGGTAAGGAATACCACCGGACAGCCTTCCAGCCGGATTCCACCCACGCCTATTACCTGTGCACCAACGACGCGGTTCAGACTGTTGTTTACGCGATCACCAGCGAATGCGGCCTCGGCCTGGACGCGGGCGTCAATTCCTATGCGGATCACGGAAAGATCCACACGGTATGGCAGTGGCATGACGTGGGCTATTTCCTGATCTATGTCAGCGTGATCGCCATCATGTTCGTCGTGGCCTTCGGCCTGATCAACAGCAGGGTGTTCGCGGATCTGCGGCTGAACAAGCCCGCGCAGCCGCTCGGCATTCCGAAGAAGAACCCGCTGTGGTGGATCTTCGCCATTGTGCTGGCCGCGGTGCCCATGCTGCTGTATAAGCCCGGCGTCATCGCCTCCACCGGCAAGTGGCTGGGTATCCCCGTCAGGGGGCTCTGGCTGTGCGGCGGCAACAGCAACGGCTTCATCACCTGGCAGTGGTACGTATCCCTGGCAATGCTCGCCATCTTCCTGATTTACCACTTCGTCTGGGGCCGGCGGCACGGCGGTAACCTGCATGCCTACGGCCTGGCCACCTCCAATGAGAGAGGCTTCCATATCCATTATGTGCTCAAGGCCCTGGCCTTCGGTCTCCTGACCGTCGGCGCCGGCTACCTGGCCTTCATGACCGCCTCCGCTTACACCAAGGGCGGCATTCACATCGGCACCTTCATGATGTCCACGGTCAGCCCGAAGCGTACCCTGGCAATCTTCATGTACTTCCTGTTCCAGATCCCGTACTTCCTGCTGGGCAACCTGGCCTTCCGCAGCGTCGGGCTGACGGAATTCGAGGACAGCCGCAAGGGAACGATCAAGAGCATCGCGCTGGGAACGCTCCTCACCGTCGGTGTGATCTTCGTCTTCTGGGCCTACTTCGTGATCCAGCTGTCCACAACCCATATGCTCACACCGTATTTCCTGGCGGACCGGATGTATATCTACGGCAT
>CACYNZ010000425.1 GCA_902775835.1 uncultured Eubacteriales bacterium
CTCAGGGAAAGCCTGCAGAAGGCAAGAGGCGGAATGACCGAACGGGTCGATGAACTGGTCCGGGAAACACGGAAGATCGATGATGATTTCTATGAAGAACTGGAAGATATTCTGATTCTGTCTGACTGCGGCGTGAAGGCGACCACCTTCATGATTGATGAACTGAAGGAGCGGGTCAGGAAAAACCACGTGACAGACGCGAAGGATGCCCGGAACATTCTCAAGGAGATCATGGTGGAGGAAATGAACATTCCGCGTCCTCCGCTGAAATGGCCCATGGTGATGCTGATTGTGGGCGTCAACGGTGTCGGAAAGACCACCACCATCGGCAAGCTTGCCCTGCGCTTTCAGGGGATCGGCCGCAAGGTCATGCTCTGTGCCGGGGATACATTCCGTGCCGCAGCCGCGGAACAGCTGACCATCTGGGCCCAGCGCGCCAGAGTGCCGATTGTCAAGCATGCGGAAGGTGCAGATCCCGCCGCTGTGGTGTATGACGCCATTCAGTCCGCGAAGGCCAATGAGGCCGATCTTCTGCTGGTGGATACGGCCGGACGTCTGCACAACAAGAAGAATCTGATGGATGAGCTTGAAAAGATCCGCCGCGTGGTGGAGCGGGATTTCCCGGAAGCGGATATGCGCTGCATTCTCGTGCTGGATGCCACCACGGGCCAGAACGGTCTTGCCCAGGCCAGAGCCTTCAAGGAAGTCTGCGAAGTGGGCGGCATCATTCTGACCAAGCTTGACGGTACTGCCAAGGGCGGCATTGCCCTTGCCATCCGTCAGGAACTGGACGTGCCGGTCTGGTATATCGGGGTCGGCGAGGGGATTGATGATCTTCAGTCCTTTGATGCCAGAACATTTATTGATGCGCTGTTCGGCGACGAAAGCGAAGCCGGCTGAGGAGGAGCAATATGCCATCGCTGTCCGCATACCGCCAGGAACTGGAATACAGTTATGCCCCTGGCTTTTTCCCGGCCATGGAAGCGCTGAAAAAACGGCCTGCGTGCGTGGAACGGATTCTGATTCATTCCAGAGCACTGGATACCCAGGCCGGGGCAGATCTCATGAAGCAGGCTGAACTGTGCCATGTGCGCACGGAAACGGCTGACCGGGCGCTGTCGCGCATATCCGGCAAGGAAAACTGTTACGCAGCCGCCGTTTTCCGCAAATTTGCCGACCAGTTGTCGCCGGACCGTCCGCATGTGGTGCTGCATCAGCCCTCCGACTGCGGAAATGTGGGCACGATTCTCCGGACTGCACTGGGCTTTGAACTGGAGGATGTGGCCCTGATCCGGCCCTGCGCAGACGTGTTTGATCCCAAGACCGTCCGGGCGAGCATGGGCAGCATATTCTCCCTGCGCGTGCATATGTACCCGGATTTTGAGAGTTACCGCAGCGCATGTCCGGATCACAGGCTGTATCCTTTCATGCTGGACGCATCGGTTCCGCTGGAGCAGGTGCTGGAAGACGGCGTGCCGATGACATGCGCCCTGGTATTCGGCAATGAGGGGACCGGCCTTCCGGCCGTGTTCTCCGGAATGGGACAGGCCGTGAGGATTCCCAGCGGAAGCCGGGTGGATTCCCTGAATCTGTCCATAGCCGCAGGGATCGGCATGTACCGGTTTTCCCAGGCACTCGGTCTGTGGAAGCCGGGCACGTAAGGATCGGGCGCGGGAGAATGCGTGCCAGGCACCGGAAATGTTCTGAAAATGGCAGAATGCAACAAATATGCAATAATTGTCCATTCTGGTCTTTCTTTTTCATTCGGAATTGTGTATAATCATGAAAAGTGCAAAAGGTGGTGATGAACGTGCAGGAAACTTATAATACAACGATACTGAAGCCTATTGCAGAATCCGGCAATGAAGCTCAGGATATTCTACTATATGTCTATCAGGCACTTCAGGCCAAAGGATATGATCCGATCACCCAGCTGGTGGGATATATTATTTCCGGTGATCCTACGTACATCACCAGCTATAACCAGGCAAGAAGCCTGATCTGCCGCCTGGAACGGGATGAAATCCTGGAGGAACTGGTTCGTTTTTATGTGAACAGCCATCCGGGTGCAAATCAGGTGCAGTGAGCATACATGTGAAAGAGCAGCGCGAAAACGCTGCTCTTTTTGAGTTCCGGGGGAATTCCGGTCTTTGGTGCGGTGCTTATGAGGCAGGGTGCTCTCTGCTGTCAGCGCGCTTGGTATAGAAGAGATACTGCTGGATGATACCGGCGGTTTCCGGAAACGTGTCAAAGGGCGCTTTCCCGCCGAAATCTTCCTCAATGACCCGGGCAATCCATGTGTCCACAGGAGCGGCATCCATCCGTCCGTATCCAAAGAGCGCCACACAGTTTGCCACTTTTCGGCCGACTCCGGGAAAGGTCATGAGTGCGTCCAGAAGTTCCGGCGTGGACAGGGAGTCCGGAAACACAGGCGGCATGATGCCCTGTGAGATCATGGCGGCGGTTTTCCGGACATAGGGAGCGCGGTAGCCGAGGCAGCACTGCCGGAGCGGTTCATCGCCGGCCTGGGCCAGCGCCTCCGGGGAAGGGAAGCGGATATGTGATTCACTCTTCTCGCCGAAAGCTTCGCAGATCAGCTGAACACTTCTGCGGATTACGGGAATGGAACGTCTCTGGGACAGAATGAACGTGATGAGCATCTCCCAGGGATCCTGACGGAGAATCCGCAGACCGGCTCCTGTGTCCAGGGCATGGTCAAGATAGGGAAACAGACCGCAGGCGTCTGAGCGGATGCGCGCATAATTCCGGTCAAGGTCAAAGTAGGGATGCCAGACCCGGTCCCAGGTGCTCCTGTCACAGGAGACATCAAAGACGTTTGCCTTTACGCTCCGGATGCGGAGCATATGGCGGCCGGTGATGAAAACCCATGCGCCGTCTTCTGCCTGACGGCACCGGAAGCACTGACCGCTGTCCGCAATTTTCTCAAGACTGAAATCATCCTGGATACGAATCTGGGGCATGGCTGTCCCTCCTTTGACTGAGTTTCCGGCAGACAGATTTTACTGCACGACAGACGGATTCTTCAACCGCTGTTTCCTTTTTGGCGGATTCTGACCAGATGCCACATTCAAGAGAATTTGGGAATTTGTTTTTTTGAAAAAGGCTTTTCAATC
>CACYNZ010000426.1 GCA_902775835.1 uncultured Eubacteriales bacterium
TTGTGGCAGGACTCAATCCGATGCCTGCCTGGCGCGTCAGCTCGTTTTCCGGGATCAAGCCCACGGAAAGCAGCAGCGTATCGCAGTCAAAATGCATTTCCGTGCCCGGAATGGGACGACGGTCTGGGCCGACCTCGGACACTTCAACCCCTGTCAGGCGTTCTCTGCCTTCCACCTTTGTCACGGTATGACTCAGGTACAGCGGAATCTGATAGTCCTCCAGGCACTGGACAATATTCCGGTTCAGTCCCGACGAGAACGGCATCAGTTCCACGCAGGCAAGCACCTTCGCGCCCTGCAGCGTCATGCGCCTAGCCATGATAAGCCCGATATCGCCGCTTCCGAGAATGACCACGCGTTTTCCGGGCATCAGGCCCTCAAGATTGACGAACTTCTGAGCCGTGCCCGCCGTATAGATGCCCGCGCATCGGCTTCCCGGGGTTCCCAGAGCGCCTCTCGGGCGTTCCCGGCAGCCCATGGCCAGGATCACCGCACGGGCCTGGAATACCTGAAGACCGAATTCCGTGGAAACGCATGTGACATTGCGCTGCGCATCCAGGGAAAGCACTGTGGTGGAGCACTGCACCGGAATGCCGAGTTCCCTGGCGCGGTCAATATCCCGCTGGGCATATTCCGGTCCGGTCAGTTCCTCACCGAAGCGGTGCAGGCCAAATCCGTTATGAATGCACTGCCGCAGAATGCCGCCTGCCTGAGCCTCGCGCTCCAGAACCACCATATCCCGAACGCCGTCTTCCCACGCAGCAATGGCCGCCGCCAGTCCAGCAGGACCGCCGCCGATGATCACCAGATCCTTCTTGATGATGTTCATGCGTCTGCCTCCCCTCTCATGGCGCTCTGGATATCCCCGCAGAGCAGCCAGCTTCCGGGACCGTCCTTACGCACATCCTCCATGGCAATGCCCAGTTCTTCCGCAAGGATTTCCGTCACCCTCGGCGAGCAGAATCCGCCCTGACAGCGACCCATGCCCGCGCGGGTCCTGCGCTTGACGCCATCGAGCGTGGTCGCGCCGACAGGCCTGCGGATGGCTGCGCGGATTTCCGCTTCCGTCACCACTTCGCACCGGCAGATGAGCGTTCCATTGAGCGGGTCGCGGTGCACAGCCTCCTCCCGCTCTTCCAGGGTCATTTCATTGAAGGGCTTTTCCCGCTTCAGCGGTTTCTTCCATTCTTTCTTTTCCTTCAGGCCTTCCTCCCGGGCAATCAGCTCCCCGAGATAGACGCCTACAGCCGGAGCCGCGCTGAGACCGGGGCTTTCCATGCCCGCCGCTTCATAGGCCTGCTCCGCGCCATCGATCCTGCCGATGATGAAATCGCCCTTGACCTCGTGGGCTCTGACGCCCGCGAAATTGGTAATGGCTGTACGCACGCTGTATCCCGGCCAGGTCAGGCTGCAGGCCTTCAGGACCGCATCCAGCCCTTCCCGGGTGGTATCCGTGTCCTCAGCGTCCGGAATATCTTCCGCCGTGGGGCCGAGCAGCACATTGCCGTGCACGGTCGGAGCCACCAGAACACCCTTGCCCATGGCCGTGGGACACTGGAACATGGTATGGTCAAAGGGAAGCACTTCCGGATGGTCCAGAAGGTAGTACTGACCTCTGCGGTTTACGATCCTGACATCATCACGGCCGCAGATCTGCTCATGCAGGCGTCCGCTTCCGCTGCCGGCACAGTTGATCAGAATCCTGGCGCATTCCTCGCCCTTTTCAGTCTGTACATGCCACACCCCGTCTTCCCGGCGCACATCCTGCACACGGCAGTTGAAGCGAAACTCCACGCCGTTTACGGCAGCGTGGTCCGCCAGGGCAAAGGTCATTTCATAAGGGCTGGTAATGCCGCTGTCCGGCACGGAAAGCGCGCATACGGCTTTTTCGGAAAGCTGCGGCTCCATGCGGTGCAGTTCTTCGGACTCCACAATCTCCAGGTGCTCCACGCCATTGCGCACGCCCTGTTCCAGCAGTTCCTCCAGTGTCCTGCGGTCCTCCTCGGAAAAGGCGACCACCAGCGCCCCGTTCTTCCGGTACGGCACACCCAGCTCTTCACACAGCGCCGGATACATCCGCGCGCCTTCCACGTTCATCCTTGCTTTCCAGGTTCCGGGCACGGCGTCATATCCGGCGTGCACAATACCGCTGTTTGCCTTGCTGGCTCCGGACGCAAGGTCCGGCCCCGCTTCCAGCACCAGAACAGAGGCTTCATACCGGCTCAGCACCCTTGCCAGGGCAGCGCCGGTCACACCTGCGCCAACAATGATGATATCCTTCAATGCTCTCTCTCCTTCTAAGATCAGTGTTCAATCCAGTTGCAGGCACGTTCCACGGCACGATGCCATCCGTGCAGGAGTTCCTCACGCCTTTCAGCGCTCATGGACGGTTCGAAAATCAGGTCCTTCTGCCAGAGCGACTTGAGTTCTTCCTCACTGGAGTACACGCCCACAGCCAGCCCGGCCATCAGCGCGGCACCCAGTGCCGTGGTTTCCAGCACTGCCGGACGCACCACGGGCAGATTCATGATATCCGCCTCAAACTGCATCAGGAAGCCATTGGCGCTGGCACCGCCGTCCACCTGGAGACACTCAGGATGAATCCCGCTGTCAGTTTCCATGGCGTGCAGAAGGTCACAGGTCTGGTATGCAATGGCTTCCAGCGCCGCGCGCACAATCTGTGCACGTCCGGTACCGCGGGTCATGCCCACCAGGGTACCACGGCTGTACATGTCCCACCAGGGCGCTCCAAGGCCGGTAAAGGCCGGCACCAGATATACTCCGCCGGTATCAGCAATGGATTCCGCGATCTTCTCACTCTCGGACACATGCGTGACAAATTTCATTTCATCGCGCAGCCACTGCATGGTGGCGCCACCCATGAACACACTGCCCTCCAGGGCGTAAAGCGGCTTTCCTTCCCTGCGCCAGGCCATGGTGCTGATCAGGCCGCTCCGGCTCTTCACAGGTTCCGCGCCTGTGTTCATCAGCATGAAGCATCCGGTTCCATACGTGTTTTTCACCATGCCGGGGCGGAAGCAGGTCTGCCCGAACAGAGACGCATGCTGATCTCCCAGAATCGAGGCCACAGGCACCGGGCGGCCCAGGATTTCCGGGTCCAGCGTGCCCACAA
>CACYNZ010000427.1 GCA_902775835.1 uncultured Eubacteriales bacterium
CCCTGGCACGGCATGTTCCCGCCGCCTCCGCTGCCCGCACCCGGCGAAGTGACCACGCTCCGCTGCATGCCGGGTCCGCAGCATGCCCTGTTCTCTCCGGAAGCGCTTGCCGCCTTCCGTGAAAATATCTACACGGTCTCGCCCGACAGCGACCGCATGGGCATCCGCTTCCATGGGACTGCCCTGCCCGGGCAGGTTTCCGGGAGCATGATCACCGAGGGCGTCACCATGGGCACCATTCAGCTCCCGCCATCCGGCCTGCCCATTCTCATGATGGCCGACCACCAGACCACCGGCGGGTATCCCAAGATCGCCGCTCTCATCTCCGCTGACCTGCATCTGGCCGCGCAGCTGCGTCCCGGGGACGCCTGCCGCTTTCTCCCCGTCACCGCCGATGAAGCGGAACAGGCGCGGCTTGAACAGAAGCTTCAGCCCGTCCCCGTTTCCCCGCCCCGCCGGTTCCATATCTGCATAAACGGCCACGCATATGACGTGACCGCCCAGGAAATAACCTGCTAGTGCCTGCACAGCCGTGCAGGCTTTTTGCATGGAAAAAGCCGGCCTTTCCGGCCGGCAGGGATTACAGAAGGAAGTAGCATGCAGTGAGCATGGACCAGTAGTCATCCGTGTCATAGATGACCCGGTTGTGCTCCTCCAGACGGCAGCCCGGGAAATAGGAGTTCTTCACCGCCGCCTTGTGCTCGCGGTAGCTCACTTCGAGATGGAAATGCTCCGGAAGTGTGATCCGCGCTTTTGACAGATCCTCGCGCAGGGCGGCTTCGCTTTCCTCCCGGATCAGCCGGTGCGCCTTTGCGGGCGCCATGCACCTGGCAATGCCGCCGCGTCCGTCCTTCACCGCCACGCAGTGCAGCAGGGGATGCAGTGCCCGGCTGTCCTCCACCAGCGTTCTGTCACCGGCGAGGAACACGGTGGGCACGCCTTTCATGGCGCAGGCCCAGGAATAGACCAGGAACTCGGAGCAGGGCATGCCGTTCATGGTGACTTCCGTGGTCTTGGTGGACATGGTGTGCGACAGCGGATTCCCGTAGCGTCCGGCTGCCGCGTGCCAGCCCACAAACATGGCCGCGTCAAAGGATTCGTCGATCCCGTCCACCATGCTCATGGGGCTTCCGCTCCACCCCCGGAGAAGTTCCACACATTCCGGCATTTCAAAGGGATCAATATTCAGCGCGGAGTCATGCGCGTCATTGATCACGATTTCCGTGGCCCCGGCTGCGATGGCGCCTTCCACGGCTGACTTCACTTCCAGCGTCATCTCCCGTGCCGCCGCTTCATACCCGATCTTTCCTCTGACTGTTTCATCCCAGTTTGCTGTAAACGCGGTTCCCTCAATGTCCGCACTGATAAAGACCTTCATATGCCGCCGCCTTTCATGGTTTGATAAGCGGAGTATACCCTGTCTTCCCGGTGCGCACAAGTAAGCCCCGGCACTTTCCCGGTATGTACGTGCACGATTGACAAAAGCCCGGGGCTCAGTTTACCATATGCTCAGATATTTTCCTGACAACTGCACCCCCTGGACCCTGCAAAGGACTGTGAAAACATGAAGCGCACCTCAAGACTTCCTGTAAGCCATATACGTTTCCGCCGGTCCGTGATCCTGATTCGGATCATTCCGGTGCTTTTCCTCATGCCTTTTCTGCCGGCCCTTCTTCCTGCCTCCGCCCGGACAGAATCTGCGGAGAAAACGATGACGGTCATGGTCTACATGACGGGAAGCAATCTGGAAAGCCTGTACGGCTCCGCCACGGATGATCTCGCGGAAATGCAGGCGTCCGGGTTTGATGCGGAGCAGATCAATCTGCTGGTCATGACAGGCGGCAGCCGGGAATGGAAGAACGCGCTCCCGGATGACGGGACCACCATTCTCCGCTTCTTTGCGCGCAAGGGGGAAATCCACTACCGCGTCGAGGATACCCTGGCATCTTCCAATATGGGCGATCCCGGCACCCTGCGCTCTTTTCTCGATTATGCCGCGGAGCACTGTCCTGCCGAAAACTATGCCCTGATTCTCTGGGACCACGGGGCCGGCCCGGTAAACGGCGTATGCTGGGATGAACAGAGCAGCGGGGATCACCTGACCATTCAGGAGCTGACCTCCGCCCTTTCAGACAGTCCCTTTTCGCAGAAAAAGCTTGCCTGGCTCGGGTTTGACGCCTGCCTCATGAGTTCTGTGGAAGTGGCCCGGGCACTCGCGCCCTATGCGGAGTACATGATTGCCTCCCAGGCTGAGGAGCCGGCCACCGGCTGGAACTATGCCTTTCTCAAGGGCCTTGAGGACGATGCCGACGGCGGGGAAACGGGAAAGCGCGTTGTGGACAGCTATTTCGAAGTGGATACCGATGCCCGGGCAGACATGACCATGGCCTGCACCAGGCTTGACGCCGCGCAGGCCATTGAAGACGCCATGGACCTGATGTACGGGGATCTGGCCGCAAAACTGAACCGCTCAAGCTTCAGCCGTCTGGCCAGGCTGCGCCAGACAGCCACGGATTTCGGCCGCGGCATCTCCTCCTCCGGCAGCAGCACCGGCTATGACCTGGCGGACCTTGTCTCCCTGTGCACCAGCTACGCCCCGGAAGCCCCCGAGGCCTCGGTAAGTGTCCGCAAGGCCGTGGAAAGCGCGGTGATCTATGCGCGTTCCAGCCTGGAAGACTGTTTCGGCCTGAACGTCTACCATCCCTTCCGGAATCCGGTACGGTTCCGGGAGGAATGGCAGGCCGCCTATGCCGCACTGGGCTTCTGTCCGGGGTACACCGCCTATGTGGACACCTACGGCCGGATCATGTCCGGGGACATGCTGGTGCGCTGGAATCAGCTGACGGATATTTCCGCGGAATCGTCCATGGTCACCCTGAATCTTACAGAGGAACAGGCAGAGAACCTGAGCAGCGCAAGGCTTGTGGTCCTTGCCCGCAATCCCTTTGATTTTTCCGATGAAGCCTATTTCCGGGTGTTTTCCACCGCGGACGTGAACATAAGCGGCACCCGGCTTTCCGCCTGGTATGACGGCACCTGCCTGCAGGCGCTGAATGAGGCGGGCTATGACACGCTCACCGGCGCCATTTCCTACCGCGTGACAGAAGATGGAACCTATATTGTGCCCCTG
>CACYNZ010000428.1 GCA_902775835.1 uncultured Eubacteriales bacterium
TCCTTTTCAGCCTGCAGGCCGGCATCCGGGACTATTACAGTGAAAGTGCCATGCGCAGTGTCCGCTGTGCGGAGTTTGAACAGGTGCTGCAGAAGTATCATGAAATATATGGCTTCGGGTATGAACACCAGGTCCTGATTCATGTGCCCGCAGGACACAATTACAATGATTATTCCGACACGGAATCTCTTGTGCTGGCGGATCCTGAGGAATTTGCGTCAAGGGCCGCAGCGGAAAACATGCTGGACGCTTTCTGCGAAACGACAAAGGCTTTCATGGGCACGGATGATGTAAGCGAGATGTCGTATCTTCCTACGGAATGGAAGGAAGCGTATGATGACGGGCTGACGGATCTCGTCGCAAATGAGATGCAGCTGGATCTTAAGGCGGTCAACGCGAACGCGGTGGCCTATGTAAGCCGGTTTGCCCGTGAGCCTGCCCCGACGCATCTGGTATGGGATCTTTCCACACGGGCAGCTTCCCGCGAGGTGACTTCATTTTACTGGCTGCAGGCGGAGGCAGATGTGAATCAGGGCGTCATCACCGCCTCATTTGACCCGGCCTCCAATACCTACACCGTGGAGCCGGACGCGGACGTGAACGGGGACTTTTTCATTCTGGTATCCCCCAGGCTTGCGGATGTCTCCAGACCCGTGGGCATCAGTACCCCCAAGGGCGATTTCACGGTGATGATCCAGCCGTCTGAAGAAGGCCTGACCTGGTCCATCTATACCACAGGGGATCCGGAAATGGCCTGTGTCGCGGCGATTTCCTACGATGAGCTGGATGAACTCTACTGACAGAGCGGAGCAGGCCGGTTTGCCGGCAGAAGGGAATATGTCATGATGAAGGCCGGAACCAGTGTTGTGTTTCTACCCTGCAGCGATATCCGGAAAACGGAGGCGTTCTATCACGGCATTCTTGGGTTTCCGGTGGCAGAACGGCAGTCAGAAAGTCTGCTCATCTTTGACACTGGATGCGGGTACTGGGGTTTCTGCCAGTATGCAGACGGCCGGAAAATCCTGTCCGGTCCCCAGGGCGTATGCCTTTCCGTCAATCTGGAAAGTGAGGCGGCGGTGACAGAAGCCTATGAGCGGTATCGGGAGGTATGTCCGGTGCACAGGGCGCCGGAGAGGCATCCGAAGTTTCCGGTCTTCTCGTTTTTTCTTCTGGATCCGGACGGGTATCTGGTGGAGTTTCAGAAAACCGGCGGAAATATGGATGAAACGCCGGAATCCGGCATCTGATCATGCGCGGACGGAAGATCTGTTTCGGGATGACTATCCTGTCCTGCGGGCAGCAGCACGGTGAGTCCGAAAACCGCGGAATCATTCCGCTGACGTCATGGACAGGGGCGGGGGAATAGCGGAAAATGTCTCATGACAGCATTGCGTTTCCGCCAATTATGATTTATGATGCACTTCAGTTTCACGATAAAAAGCTGAGTGCGGCCAGAAGCCGGATGCGCATATTCCGGCCGGACATGTCTGCTGGAAGGGTGATTACAGAAATATGAAACGCATACGGAATCTTGTGATCGGAGGCATCCAGAGCAAGATCTTCAATCTGATTCTGTTGACGGTGATAGTCCTTACCCTGGCCAACGGAGCGGTGTATCTTTATCACAGCAACATGCTTACGAATCTGGCCTCGGATTCAGGAAGGCAGCAGCAGGAAGCCATTGAAGAAAACACATCCGTGCTTATGGATGCAGTGATCACCCAGTCGCTTGGACGGACGAACAAGATGGAGGCGGACAATGCGAACCAGCTGTTCAGCGATGCGGAAAGCCGGGTGAATTTTCTGGCCGGGTACGCCTCCATGATCCTTGAGCATCCTGAGGATTATCCGGTGCATGCCTATGCCGGGCCCTCGCTGGAACAGGACAGACAGTGGACCGGCAAGGTGATCTATGCAGAGGATGCGGACCCGGATGATCCGGCGCTGGTATCCAAGATCGAACGGCTGGCCAACCTGTTTGAGCCGATGATTTCCCTGTGCGTGTCGTACGGGGCTCCCACGCTTTATATTGGACTGCCGGAGGGCGTCCATATGACCGTGGGCGAGAATTCCAGCGGGTGGTTTGAGGACGGGAAGGTCCGGACATATGATCCCAGGACCCGGGACTGGTATCAGAGCGCTGTGAAGAAAGGCGGTGTCATCTTCACGGAAGGGGAGCTTGATGCCCTGACCGGCACCTACTGCGTGGAATGCGCACGCCCTGTTCTCGGGAAGGATGGCCAGGTCCTGGCGGTCATCGGGACAGACCTGTATCTGGATGATATGCAGCAGGCCATGCAGGAAAACAGCGTGGCAGGCGAGTATCAGATGGTGGTGAACCAGAACGGACAGGCTGTTTTCTCGATTCTCAGAACGGCTTTCCCGCTGCCGGATGCGGATCAGGGAGCGGACCTGCGCTATTCCAGTTCCGAGATGCTCGCGAAGGTCATCTCCGGTGCACTCAACGGGACTTTCAGCGGCGTGGTTCAGGGCCGTCTGGGGGAAGATGAGTATTATCTGACGGCAGCGCCTGTGGAAGCGACAGGCTGGGTCCTGGTCTCTGCGTTTGCCAGGCAGAATGCGGCAGAGGCTGCCATAATGATGAAAGCGAAAAACGAGCAGATTCAGGAGGAAGCTACGGCGCTGTATCTTGAGAAGAGCGGTAAATCCAGGGAAACGGCTCTGGTGCTCCTGACAGCTGCCGCAGTGCTGATGCTCATCAGCGCCGTGGTGCTGGGCAAGCGGATTGTGAATCCGCTCAATCTGATTACGAAGCGGATCTCCATGCTGAGCGAAGGCAATCTGGAATTCAAGATGGAAGACGCCTACCGCACCGGCGATGAGGTGGAGGAGCTTGCCCAGTCCTTTGCGACCATTTCCCATAAAACGCTGGAATATCTGGAGACTGTCAAGCAGATTACCGCGGAAAAAGAGAGAGTCGGGACAGAACTGGCTCTGGCGACCGAGATTCAGGGCGCCATGCTGCCGCACATTGTTCCGGCATTCCCGGACCGCCGTGACTTCGATATTTTCGGCAGCATGGATCCGGCCAAGGAAGTGGGCGGGGATTTCTATGACTATTTCCTGATCGACGCGGATCACCTGTGCATGGTGATT
>CACYNZ010000429.1 GCA_902775835.1 uncultured Eubacteriales bacterium
CGGCACGCGGAAACGGATGGCCGGGTTGCGCAGGGCGGACAGGGCCTGGACTTCCGCGGGGCCCAGATGGGCGCAGGTACCTGGATAGATATACTGCGTATCCCCGAGATTGGGGGCAGACAGGGTGTGCAGCATGGCTCTGGTGCAGAAGCAGGGATAAGTGAGACCGAGATCCGTAAGCCGCTGCAGGTGCTCTTCATAAACCTGCGTGCGCTGAGACTGGTAGAGAATGGGACCGTCCCAGTCAAGCCCGAGCAGGCGGAGATCCTCGATGCACTGCTGCGTGTATTCCGGCGTGCATCTGGGCAGGTCCAGGTCCTCAATGCGCAGTAGGAAGCGCCCGTTCCGGGAGCGCACAGACAGCCAGGCCAGAAGCGCGCATACGAGATTCCCTGCGTGCAGATAGCCGCTGGGCGTGGGTGCAAACCTTCCTACAGGTCCGTTCACGGGAACACCTCCTTTGTCCGAGAATACAGGTCCATTGTAGAAGCGCCGGAACCCGGCGTCAAGAAAAGATTCCAGCGCGAAATGCCGGCAAATTGACAATGCCAATACAGCCGGATACAATGCATATGTCGGAAAATGGCTTTCCGGCTCGCAACCGAAGTCCGATGACGGATGAGAGGCAATTGTATGAAAGAGACATTTTTGATCGTGGACGGAAACAGCCTGATGCACCGCGCGTTTCATGCCCTTCCGCTCATGGATCAGGACGGCATATATACCAATGCCATTCACGGATTTCTTATGATGGTGCTGCGGGTGGTGCAGGACGAGAAGGCCCAGTACCTGGCCATCTGCTTTGACGAGCACGGCCCGACCTTCCGGCATGAAGCCTATCCGGAGTACAAGGCCGGACGCGCCGCCACCCCGGTGGAGCTCAGACAGCAGTTTGATACGGTGCGCAGGCTCCTGGATGAAATGGGCATCCGCCGGTATTCGCTGCAGGGCTGGGAGGCGGACGACCTTCTGGGTACGCTCTCGCGTCTTGGCGAGGAAGCCGGCGTGGCACCCATGCTGCTGACCGGTGACCGGGATGCGCTGCAGTTGGTGGGCCAGGGCACAACGCTCCTGTTCACGCGCAAGGGCATCAGTGAAGCCATCCGGTTCACGCCGGCCATGGTGTATGAAAACTACGGCTTCCGTCCGGACCAGGTCACGGACTGGAAGGGACTGGCAGGCGACAGCAGCGACAATATTTCCGGGATTCCGGGCATTGGCGACAAGACGGCAGTCAAGCTCCTGCAGAAGTATGGCAGCCTGGAGGAAGTGCTTGCCCATGCCGATGAGGAGAAGGGCAAGCTGCGCGAGCGGCTGCTGGAGGGCGGCGATCTCGCCCGCACCTGCAAGGAACTGGCCACCATTCACCGGGATGCGCCGGTGGAGTTCCATCTCAGTGACTGCGCGCTTCCGGACTGGAAGAATGCTGTGGCGCCCCTGTCACGCCTGCACCTGAACCAGGTACTGCGTCGTCTCGGGTCCATGGTGCCGGGCATGGTGATGCAGACGGACGCGCAGGAGAGCGCGGAAAACCCGGTAAAGGCGGAAAAAACGGAAGCTCCCGTGCAGATTGAGTTCCAGGATGCGGTGGAGGCTGTCCGCGCGGAAGACCTTCAGGCGTTCCTGGAGAGCGTGCCGGATAGCGCGCGTCCGCTGGCCTATATGGTCACGGATGCTGAGCTGACCGTGGCGGGCCGGGACGGACGATGGCTGCGCGCAGAGCTGGTGCATGATCTCATGCATATCGGCATGGATGAGGATGCGCTTCTGCGCATTGCGGCGGAGGACCTGCATGCCCGGCCCGGTGTGGTGCACGACGGAAAGCGGCTCTATCACCGGCTGGAAAAGTGCGGCATATGCCCGGAAAGCTATGCCTGGGATGTGATGCTGGGTGCGTACCTGCTCAATCCCCAGGAAAAGTCCTATTCGTTTGCGGATCTGAAAGGCTCCCTGCCCGGGGATGCCCGTGGAATGCTGGAAATGTACCTGCAGCAGAAGCAGAAGCTTGCAGACCTCGGCATGGAACAGCTCATGCAGGAAGTGGAAATGCCGCTTTCCCTGGTGCTGGCGCGCATGGAGACCGTGGGCTGCCGTGTGGACGGCGAGGCCCTGAAGGCACTGGGACGCAAGTATACCGGAGAGATCGAGCGGCTGAGAAAACAGATCCTGGATCTGTGCGGGCAGGGCGAGTTCAATCTCAACAGTCCCCAGCAGCTCGGGCATGTGCTCTTTGAGGTGCTGGAGCTTCCCCATGGAAAGAAGACGAGCAAGGGCTATTCCACGGCTGTGGACGTGCTGGAAGAGATCCGTGACGCGGCTCCCGAGCTCATCGACAGCATTCTGCGCTACCGCCAGCTCACCAAGCTGAACGGAACCTATATTGAGGCCCTGCTTCCGCTGCGCGACAGCGAGGGCAGGATCCACAGCTACTTTGATCAGACGGGCACAGCCACGGGCCGGATCTCGTCTGCGGAGCCAAACCTGCAGAATATCCCGGCGAGAACCGAGGAAGGCCGGGAAATCCGCGAGGCCTTTATCCCGGCGGATGGGCTGACACTGGTGGATGCGGACTACAGCCAGATAGAGCTTCGGCTCATGGCACATTTCTCCGGGGATCCCAGCCTGATTGACGCGTTCCGGAACGGCCAGGACATACACGCGAGAACGGCCAGCGAGATCTTCGAGGTGCCGCTGGACGAGGTGACGCCTCAGCTGCGCTCCCGCGCCAAGGCCGTGAACTTCGGACTTATTTACGGGATCTCGGCCTTCGGACTCGCCAGGAATACGGGCGTGAGCCGGGCGGAGGCCGGTGAATTCATCCGCCGTTACTTTGACCGGTATCCCGGCGTGGAACACTTCATGAAGGAAGCGGTGAGAACCGGCACGCTGACCGGGGAAGCCCGGACCATGATGGGAAGACGGCGCGAGCTTCCGGAACTGAAAAGCCCAAGGCGGCAGGTGCGGGAGTTCGGCGAGCGTGCGGCCATGAACACCCCGATTCAGGGAACGGCCGCGGATATCATCAAGCTGGCCATGGTGCGCGTGGATGAAGCGCTGCGCCGTGAGCATATGAAGTCAAGACTGATTCTTCAGGTGCATGACGAACTGAT
>CACYNZ010000430.1 GCA_902775835.1 uncultured Eubacteriales bacterium
CGTTCCTATATGTTCCGGCGCGTTATTACCAACACTTTTCGCATCGCCGTAACCAGTATTCTTGTAGAAATGCCGTTCACTGTGATTTTTGCGCTTTTACTCAACTCAATCACCGCTGCCCGGTATAAGAAGCTGATTCAGACCATCACTTATATGCCGCACTTTATCTCCACCGTTGTGGTGGTCGGCATCCTGATGCAGCTCTTCAATCCCAATGTCGGCGTATATGGCGTGATCCATAAACTGCTGACGGGAGAAAAAGCGCAGGACCTTCTGGCGAATCCCAATTCATTCCTGAGTCTGTATGTTGGTTCCGGGGTATGGAAGACCTTCGGGTGGAGTTCCATTGTCTATCTTGCAGCCCTGACCAATGTCCCACCGGAACTGTATGAAGCGGCAGAAATCGACGGTGCTACCCGTCTGCAGAGAGTGTACTATATTGAGGTCGCGGCCATTGTCCCAATCATCGTGATCAACCTGATCCTGAGCTGCGGGAAGATCCTGAACGTAGGTTTCCAGAAGGTATACCTGATGCAGAATGACCTGAACCTCCGGGTCAGTGAAGTGATTTCCACCTATGTGTACAAGCAGGGGTTGGGGAACGGCGGAAAGAGTGACTACGCATATTCCACGGCTGTTGATCTGTTTAATTCTGTCGTTGGCTTTGTGCTGGTGGTTTCGGTCAACAGGATTTCGCGCAGAGTTACAGAAACCGGCCTGTGGTAAGGGAGAATGAACCATGAGCATAGCTGCACAAAGAAAAAGCGGGAATCATAAAGTAAAGCTCACGCAGGCGGATAAGATATACTATGGAATCTGCTATGTATTCCTGACGATAGTTACACTGGCGGTTTTGCTTCCGCTGATCAATATACTTGCCTGTTCGTTTTCTTCTCCTTCTGCCGTATCGGCGGGCAGGGTTCTTCTGCTGCCTGTTGAATTTTCCATCGAAGGCTATAAAAGGGTCTTTGCAACCAGCGATGTATGGGTTGGCTATCTGAACACGCTGTTCTATACTCTGGTGGGCACACTGGTCAATGTTGCCCTGACAATGGCGTGTGCCTATCCGCTTGCCCGCAAGAATCTTCCGTTCAGGGACTTCTTTTCATTCCTGTTTGCCTTTACCATGCTGTTTTCCGGCGGCCTTGTCCCGAACTATCTGCTGGCCAAGGATCTTGGGCTGCTTAACACCCGGTGGTCACTGATCCTTCCCGGTGCCATGGCTGTCTATCAGATGGTGATCACCCGTACCTTTATTTCTTCCAATATTCCGCAGGACCTGATCGACATGAGTCAGATTGACGGCTGCTCCGATACCCGGTTTTTCTTTTCCTTCGTTCTGCCTTTATCCAAAGCAGTTCTTGCCGTCATTGCCATGCAGTATGCAGTCGCGCACTGGAATTCCTGGTTTGAAGCTTTTATCTATCTGACGGACGAGAAGAAATACCCGCTCCAGATGATGCTGAGGCGTATTCTCGTCATGAACCAGATCAAGGCCTCAGACTATGTGGACGAGGAGACCCTTATTGTTATGGAGGGCATGGCAGACCTGCTCAAATATGCGCTGATCGTCGTCGCTACCGCTCCCATCATGTGCGTTTACCCATTCATCCAGAAATACTTTGTCAAGGGCATTATGATTGGATCACTCAAAGGCTGAGGAGGAATAAACCATGAAACTCTGCACTACTTCCAATATCCTGCGCAAAAGGGATGACGGCACTCCTGTTCCCTTTGAAGAATCCATACGGTTCGCTGCAGGGCTGGGATTCCAGGAAATTGACCTTTCTTTGGATACACCGCTGCTGACACAGCCGGGATGGGAGAAAGAAATTGAGCAACGTGTCAATACTGTGGCACATGCCGGGCTTTCTGTCCGATATATGCACCTGCCCTTTGATTATCCCGCGGCAGGAGATGAAGAAGGCTGGGAGAAACTGTCTGAGGCAACCATAAACGGCCTTCTATCAATGAAACGCTATGGTGTTTCCTGTGCCGCGATTCATCCCCGTTCATACATGACAGAGCATTACGACGAGGACGATGAATATAAGGCGGCATATTCTTTTCTGCTGCCTTTTTGCGCGGAAGCCCATCGTCTCAGCCTTCATCTGTGCATTGAAAACATGCGCGGGGCCGGCCGCAGCGCACCCCAGAAAATCCGCCGCTTTGGGATGGACACAAATGTTTTGCTGCGTCTGGCCGAGGAACTGGATGAAAAGGTCTGCTGGGACACGGGGCATGCATTCATATCCCTGCAGGACGAGAAGAAGTCCATACTCAAAAGCGGGAGCCGTCTTTGCCTCGTACATATCAATGACAATTTCGGGGAAGATGACATTCACCTTGCCCCTTACCTCGGTCGGGTTCCATGGGATGATGTCATGGGAGCACTCGCAGAAATACAGTATCAGGGCAGCCTTGACATGGAGGTATCCTGCAGGCACATTCCGGAGGAGTTGTGGCCTGTGTATGGCCGGATGATAGCAGCCTCAGGTCTCAGGCTCATCCATATGTTTGACGACCATGCCCACTAACCCCCGGTCTCTTGCTCGGGATCGTGCCAGTTTTCTAGCATAATCTTTGTTCTGCCGTCTCTGCACAGGCGGCTTTTTTCTTCACATTTCACCCAGCGAGTTCCGGTTGCTCTGAATGCACTTTCACCATATACTGTCCTTGGGCCTTGCGCTGAACCAGCATTTCACCGGTTCCGGGAACGGTGATGTGTATGCGGATTACAGGAACGGGGACAGGTTTGAGATCCAGGTGATCCCATTATATAAGTCTGGATACCGGAACCTCAATGACCTGGAAAGGGAAGCCATAGCCGCATACAGCGCATACTGGTCCTGGTACAATAAAACACGCGGGAATACGTAACGTCCCGGGATCGCTCCCGGGGCTTTTTTTATGCTGGTATCTTATGGCCGTGGAGCCTGCCTGTTCCAGGTTCTGAAACCAGATGGGAAAACTGAGGGATTTTCGATCTGATGCGCGGAATACGGTTGAAGTTTTCAGTGTAATCTATATAATTTTTTCGTGGAACAATACGGAGTGAAGCCTCACACGACTGAAGTCGCGTGCTTCCAGGGATTTAG
>CACYNZ010000431.1 GCA_902775835.1 uncultured Eubacteriales bacterium
TGACAGCCTTCGTTTTGCCCATCATCTGAACCGGGTACTCAATCTCATCTTCCTTCATGGCTTCCCTGTCACAAACCGGCCAGGCCTGATGGAATACGGAGTCATCATGTCCCAGCTCTCTCCAGAGCTCTTCACCGATATGCGGGGCGAACGGAGCCAGCATCAGAACAGCATCTTCCAGCGTGCGGGTATCGATTCCGCCTTCTGTCTGGTTCAGCTTCACAAGGGCATTCGTATATTCCATGAATCCGGAAACAACCGTGTTCAGGGAAAAGCTCTCAAACCTTTTGCTGATGGTGTCGATCATCTTATTGTGGACTCTTGCCATCTCGCGGCTTGGCTGGAAGTCCTTCTTGTCCTTATTTTCCATGACCAGATTGTAGAATCTGGACAGGAAACGGTAGACACCGTCGATTCCTCTGTCGTCCCATTCCGCATCCAGTTCCGGCGGACCGACAAAGAGCTCATACATTCTCAGGCTGTCACAGCCGTAGCTCTCTACCAGATCATCCGGGCTGATGACATTTCCCTTGGACTTCGACATCTTGATGCCGTTCTTGCCGGTGATCATGCCCTGATTGAAGAGCTTGGTAAACGGCTCATCAAAATCGATAACTCCGATATCATGCAGGAACTTTGTCCAGAAACGCGAATACAGCAGATGAAGAACCGCATGCTCAACGCCGCCGATATACATGTCAACCGGCAGGTACTTGTCAGCCTTTTCTCTGGAGACAAGCTCTTTGTCATTGTGCGGATCCACATAGCGCAGGAAATACCAGGAGGAGCCGGCCCACTGAGGCATGGTGTTTGTCTCTCTCTTGGCTGCCTTGCCGCACTTCGGGCAGGTGCAGTTCACCCAGTCGTCCATGTGCGCGAGCGGTGACTCTCCGGTATCCGTCGGCTCATAGCTCTTGACATCCGGAAGCAGCACCGGGAGATCTTCCTCCGGCACCGGTACATTTCCGCAGTCCGGGCAGTGAATGATCGGAATCGGCTCTCCCCAGTATCTCTGTCTGGAGAAGACCCAGTCACGCAGCTTGTAGTTGACTGTCGCTTTGCCGATTCCCATCTCCTCGACAATGTGCGGAGCTTCTTTCTTCATCTCCGCAAATTCATCTGTCACGATGATCAGATGCGGAAGCCGCTCCTTGGCAATCCCCTCATCATAAGCGCGCTGATATTTGTCAATGTTATTGACACTATACTTTGCAAAAAGCTCCTGGCGCCGCCTGAGCTCACTCTTAAGGGATACCAGAGATCGCGTAATATTCCGGTCAATGTTGGTGATCTTGCCGACCACATGCGGTAGCGGTTCCATCAGATCCGACATCCCGCCGCCCTTATAGTCAATCAGCAAGAACGAGACCTCATTCGGTGAAAAATTCACTGCCAGGGACAGAATATAGGTGATCAGAAATTCACTTTTACCTGATCCGGTCATGCCTGCCACCAGCCCATGAGGGCCCTGAAACTTCTGGTGGAGATCCAGCGTAAACAGACTCCCATCCTCACGAATACCAATCGGTGCAGCCAGTGATCTGGCCGAATTGTTCTCTGTCCACCGTTTCTCTATATTCAGATGCTCTGCCCGACCGACTCCGTACATTTCAAGAAATGTAACCATCTTAGGCAGGCTGGCTGCTTTTTTCCTTTCTTCAAGAGTGGAATTGGCAACAATACGCATACTGTCCTCTGCCAGAAGACGATTGCATCCATCCATACGAAACGCGAGGGGCTTCTCATTCGACACAAGAGACTCCAGCGTGCCGCTCATATTTTCATTTACGTGAATAATCGAACGGCATTCTCCCGGAAGATCATCGAAAACGGCTAAGAGGGAAATTCCCACGGATTCCTCTCCAGATAAAAGCTTTTTCAAGGCCGGAACAGCATCATAGAGCATCCGGCTTGTTGCGATGACGATATAATAAGGCCGATCCTGCAGCCTTTTATTGAGATTTCCCTGATAAGTATCCGCACTCAGAACGTCTTCAAATTCGCCCTGTAAAAATGTATGGATCAAAAGTGTGGTCTGCTCATCCTCTGCCAGGAAACGCTGTGTGTGTTCCTTATTCCATACATGAGGCAAAGCACCGGCAAAGGGCACCTGCTCCCTTGTTTTCTGATCCATGAGGAAGATCATACGCAGATCCTCAGCGCTGTACAATGTAGACAAGCGCTGCACAAATTGCTGCACAAATCGAATCCTTGCGGCCTGATGACCCAGAACACCGCAGGCAATCGTGTTCGGCAGATCCAGTTGAACCGGAACCTTTTCAAGAATCCGTTTTTCCTTAACCAGGGCGTACATATTCCGCACCATCGGATCATCCTGCATGAGATCGTTTTCCTTGGGATAAGTCAGCGTTGCCAGCATGGGGATATTGCCCTGCCCGATCCTCACCTTAAGAAAATCCGGATCTGTTTTTCGTCCTTCCCACATCCGCTTTCCTTCCTGGGGGTAGAGGACGATCTCTTCCAGGGGCGGGTAGGCGGCCCTCAGGTACTGCTCCTCCGAAGCCTCTTCGTCTTCGATTTCCCTTTCTTTTTGAGCCAGATAACTGGTGTATCTCTCAACCCGCTTCTCCTCATATTCCTTGCGTTGCTTCTCCGTAAAGCCAGCACTGAGAACGGGGAACAGGCTTCCAATCATGGAATACAGTCCGTATCCCATGAGGAGTGAGGTGGCTCCCATTGCAAGGGAACTGCCTAATCGCATAAACGCAGGCAATGAGGCCTGCATGGAAAACGGAGGCGCCTGAACCTCTATATTTCGAATTTCCATCGGCGCCCGGCGGCGCGGCGTCTGGTAATAAATCGTCTCCTCTTCCGAAAATGCCTGACGCCTCGTCAAAAGCAGATCTTTCCTGACGCAATAGGGGGATATCTGCCGACTTTGAACAGAAAGATGAGCTATGTCAGGAATCGCAAAAAAATCCGTCCCGATCACGATCCGTACCCCTGCCACAAAGATCAGATCCCCCAGATGCAGCCGGCGTTCCCGGACTGCCTGCTCATTGACATAGACCCCCATAGAGCTGCCCGCATCCATAATAGAAAATGCGCCATCTGCAAAGCTCAGTGAGGCTT
>CACYNZ010000432.1 GCA_902775835.1 uncultured Eubacteriales bacterium
GTCCTTGTAGCGGAAGGTGACATCCCGCAGCTCAATGTCCCCGTGGATTTCCGGCCAGTTTTCCTTTTTCGGCGTGAAACTGTCGCCGAATTCCTGCACCACCTCTTCCGTATCACGGATCTCGGGTTCTGTTCCCAGCAGGGTCAGCACGCGCTCAGCCGCGGCCTGGGAGGACTGCATTTCCGCAAACACCCTGGCCAGGTCACGCACGGGCTGGAAAAAGGAAACCGTATAGTTCAGAAACACCTGAAGCACACCCACCGTCATGCCGGCCGCTCCAGCCTGGGCCGCCAGTACGGCATTGCCGCCCCGGTACAGGACGTAGGCTGTGGCCAGACTGCCCAGGGAAACCACCATGGGCATGAACAGCGCGGAAAGAGACGCGGCCCGCACAGAGCTTGCCTGCATGCGGCCCGTCAGGGAATGGAATTCCTCACGGTTCATTTCCTCCCGCACCAGGGTTTTGGTCGCCTTTGCCCCGTGAATGCCCTCGCTGAAGGCACTGGTGATTTCACTGTTGGTCTTTCGGACGCTGCGGTACGATACCAGGATTTCCCTCTGGAAATACCATGACAGCACTGCCACCGGCGGCAGCACCAGCATCACGACCAAGGCAAGCCGCCAGTTCAGCACCAGCATCTGCACAGAGCATGCCACCAGAAAAACCGCGCCGTAGGCCAGATCAAGAATGGACCAGCCGATGGTTTCGCCGATGCGCTGGGTATCCGACGTCATGCGGCTCATGAGGTAGCCGGCCGGCATGCGGTCATAATAGGAAAAGGGCAGTTCCTGAAGCTTGTGAAAGCCGAGGGACCGGATGTGATAGGTCATGCCGGTCTCCACTCTGCCGCTCAGGGTCAGGAACCAGAAAATGGTCACCACCTGGGCTGCCACCATCAGAACATACAGCACAATGAAGCCCGCAAGGCCTTCCGTGGTATTGTTCGCGATAAACACGTCAATGGCATAGGAGTTCATCATAGGAAGGTAGACGTCCAGCAGCGCACTGACCAGCATCAGCACCATGATGCCGATGAGATGCCGGTAAAACGGCTTTGCGAGAACGATCAGCCTTTTCCACAGGGAAAAATCCAGGTTTTTCGTATATTCTTCTTCCCGGAATGCCTGCATCTCAATCACCTTCCTCCTCTTCTCCGGTCTTCTGCTGAAGCATGGCGATCTGCCTGTACAGTCCTTCTTCCTGCATCAGCTCCTCATGCGTGCCGAGCTGGGTGATCCGCCCGTCCTCCAGCACCAGAATCCGGTCCGCCTTGGCCAGCGTGGTGATCCTGTGGGAAATGATCAGGGTGGTTACGCCCTGCTGCTCCTCTTCCAGGGCCTGCCGGACTTTCGCGTCCGTCTCCGTGTCCAGCGCGGACAGCGAATCATCAAAAATCAGAATCTGGTTTTCCTTCATCAGCACCCGGGCAATGGCGATACGCTGCTTCTGGCCGCCGGAAAGGGTGACGCCGCGTTCGCCCACAATGGTGTCATAGCCCTTTTCCGCCTCCCGGATGAACGTGTCAGCCGCCGCCACACGCACGGCATGATCGATCTCACGTTGCGCGGCATCCTTGCGCGCAATGCCCACATTTTCCCGGATCGTCCTGGAATACAGGAACGGTTCCTGCAGGTTCAGTCCCACATGACTGCGCAGATAGGTCCGGTCAATCCGGTTCAGCGGTACATCACCGATGCGGATTTCTCCGCCGGTGGGCTCATACAGGCGCTGAAGCAGATACATCATGGTGCTCTTGCCCGAACCGGTCCCGCCCAGCACCGCAATCGTCTCTCCCGCCTTTATGGTCAGGTTCAGATCGCGCAGCACCTCGGTGTCCCCGTCAGGATACATGAAGGAAACATGGTCAAATACGATATCCCGGTCCAGCGGCGGACGGAGCGCATCCGGCTCTTCCGGCTCGGCCGGTGCGTTCATGATTTCCAGAATGCGTTCCATGGCAATCAGACTCTTGCCCGTATCGGAAAGAGTGCGGCCCATCTGACGCACCGGAAACAGGAGCTGGCCCACATAGCTTGTGAAAACCACAAGCGTGCCCACCGTAATGCTTCCCCGCACCGCGAACAGAATGCACACCAGGAGCGTAATCATGGACTGGGTCATGCTGATGGCGTCGCCGCCGCCCCAGTAGATAGCCAGGTAATCATTGAGCTTCACCGACTTGTTCCTGTAGTCCCGGGACACCTCGTCAAATTTCTCAACTTCACGCATTTCCTGCCCGAATGCCCGCACCACGCGGACTCCGGTCAGGTTTTCCTGAAGTACGGCCGTCATGCGCGCTTCCGACTCATCCGCGTCACGGAAGCTGGTGTGCACGCGCCGGAAATACCACATGGCAAAACAGAACAGGACAGGCACCAGCACAAGGCTGATCACGGTCAGCAGCACATGCCGTCCAAGCATGATCACCAGCGCAATGCCCACCATCAGCACGGCATTGACCACTTCCATCACCTGAACCGCCAGAAAACGCCGGATGGTTTCAATATCGCTGGTACACCGCTGCAGAAGATCGCCGCTCCGGCCCAGCACCGGGCTCCCGAAGGGCAGTTTCTGGATATGGTCATACAGGCTTTCCCGGAGTTTCCGGGCAATCCGCTCGCTCGCCACGGCATTCATGCGTCCCCGCAGATAGGAAAAGGCACCGCTGATAAGGTTCAGCGCCACCACCACCACGCCCAGGACCCACAGTGAATGCTGGAAAAACGCGCGGTTCCATCCGATGCCGCGCAGCATGCCCGCAATGCCGGGGCTCAGCGTGGTGGGCTTGCCCGCCAGCACGCAGTCAATCACTTCTCCCAGCAGCAGCGGCGTGATATATCCCACCACCACCATCACCACTGTGGAGATCATGGAAAGGGTCATGGGCCATCGGTTTTCGCGGACCAGGGAACCCATGGCCCGCAGACTGGATTGTGTTTTCCCGGACTCATTTCTCTTGGCTGTTTCCATGTTCATGCATTCCTCCGCAAAAAAGAAACCGGCTGCAGATGTGCAGCCGGCAGATCAGATCAAAGGCAGTGCTGTGCCTCTACAGGCGCAGAATATCCCCGTGACAG
>CACYNZ010000433.1 GCA_902775835.1 uncultured Eubacteriales bacterium
ATAGTCGATTTCTCTGAATAAATGACTTGCTATTATCTCCTTTCAGAGTGATATATGTACACACCGAAAGGGAAAACACACACGGCAGAGCCGAAAGGAGATAAAAACCATGACAGAGAAAACCGCCCGCCAGATCGAAAACATGAAAGCCCAGACCTTCGGAGTAGAGGTTGAGGGAAACAACATCACCCGGCAGAAGGCAGCCAAGGTTGCCGCAGACTTTTTCGGAACCGGCCGCTACGAATACACCGCAAGCCGGAACGGCTACATGACCTGGAGCGCCTGGGACGCACAGGGCCGGGAATGGAAATTCCAGAGGGACGTGAGCATCAGCGGACCGGACGACGAAAAGTGCGAACTGGTCACCCCGATCCTGACCTACGCCGACATGGAAACCTTCCAGGAACTCCTCCGGACCCTCCGCCACGCCGGAATGAAGAGCAGCCCCTCCAGAGGCTGCGGGGTACACATTCACATCGGCCTCAAGGGCCTGGACGGCAGGGACCACAACGCCAAGACCCTGCGCAACCTGGTGAACATCATGGCTGCACATGAAACCCAGATCGGCCGGGCCATCAAGATTGACCAGGGACGCACCGGACACTACTGCAAGGTGGTCAGCCCCGACTTCCTGGCCAGGGTCAACCGGCAGAAGCCCCAGACCATGCAGCGCCTCGCAGACTGCTGGTACGAAGGCAACCACGCCAGCTACGGCAGAAACCAGCACTACAACGACAGCCGGTACCACATGCTGAACCTCCACGCTTCCTTCACCAAAGGGACCATTGAATTCCGCCTCTTCCAGTTTTCCGACCCGCACGACGGCAAGCGCGGCGGCATCCACGCCGGGGAGATGAAGGCTTACATCCAGCTTTGCCTGGCGATGAGTGAACTGGCCAAGGAACTGACCTACGCCAGCCCCAAGCCCCAGCAGACCGACAACGAAAAATACGCGATGCGCTGCTGGATGCTCCGCCTCGGATTCATCGGAGACGAATTCGAAACGGCCAGGGAGATCCTCCTGAAGAACATGGACGGCAACGCAGCCTGGAGACAGGCCGCCTGCTGAGCCGGACAACAACAAGCCTAGCGCCGGGACGCGGCATACCCACAGAAGGGCATGCCAAGTACCCGGCTTAAGGCAGTGAAAGGAGGCGACAGGCCATGAAAGAATACAAAGTGCTGATTACAGAGACCCTGCAGAAGGCCGTGATCGTTGGCGCAGAGTCAGAGCAGGAAGCGCACAGGCGCGTGTCCGATGCATGGAAGAACGCAGAGTACATTCTGGACGCAGACAGTTTCCAGGGTGTGGAGTTCCATGTGATCGGTGAAGCGGACGGCGATCCGGAAGACAAAGATATCGACCGCATCGAGAGCAAGGGCGGTGGCGGTGATGAGTGACTTCTGGAAGGGCTTCAAGCTGATGAAGCCGGAAGACAACGAGGTCTTCTGCATTGCCTACGGCAGCAACCTGGACGAGACCAGAATGAAGAAACGCTGCCCCAGCGCTGAGGTCTTCGGAACATCGGTCATTGGCGGATATCGGCTGCTGTTCAAGCAGAGCATGACAGGTGCCTACGCGACCATGGAGCAGGACGCCAACTGCTGTGTACCGGTGGTAATCTACCGGATCACGGCAGAAGATGAGCTGAAGCTGGACCGCTTTGAGGGTTACCCCAAGTATTACTATAAGCGGGATTTCCTTCTTCCCGTGTGGGGTCTGAACGGCAGGAAGAAAAAGCTCCGTCGAAACTGCATCGCCTATATCCTGCACGAATACAGAATGCTGGGTGAGCCGAGCGAGGAATACTTCGATCTTCTGGATCGCGGGTACGAACGATGGGGCTTTGAAAAGGAAACCCTTGTGAAAGCGCTGGAGGATAGCATTGGCAGAGAGGCGGCAAGCCTCTGGCTGGCAGAATTTTACGGTGAGGAGGATGAACATGAGTAAGAAGTACATTGCCTACGGGTCGAACCTGTCTGTGGAACAGATGGCGTTTCGGTGTCCGGAGGCGAAGATCATCGGCATGGCGGCCATTCAGAACTGGAAGCTGGTCTTCCGGACCCACGCAACGATGGAGCCTGCTGCGGGCAGAGTGGTGCCGGTCCTGATTTGGGAAATCACAGACCGGGATGAGAAGAACCTCGATCTGTATGAGGGATTCCCGAGTTACTATTTCAAGCAGGATATGACCGTGACCATGACAGACCTTGACGGAAAGAACCCGCAGGAGATCACAGCTATGGTTTATCTGATGGAGGAGGGACACGACATCCGAGTCCCTTACCGAGGATACCTGGACACACTTGCGGAGGGATACCGGCGATTCGGCTTCAATCCCTATCAGCTGGAGCTTGCGATGAAAGAAGCAAAGGAGGCCATGCGATGAATTTCCCAAACAGAGGAACGGTCCAGCGGCTGCGCCGGGAATATCTGGTCGGCTGCCGCATCGTGCTGGATGAAATGGATGATCCCTATACGAAGATCCCCATCGGCGCACAGGCGACCTGCCAGGGTGTAGACGATGCCGGAAATATCCTTTGTGCCTGGGACTGTGGCAGCGGGCTTTCAATTGCCTTCGGTGCGGATCACTGTCATAAGGTTGGAACCGAAGAGGAAGCCAAGGTCACCCTGGAGTGGTACGGGAAACACCAGAGCAGGGAGAACGCCAGATGCCCCAGGTGTGGGTGCCAAATGGAAGGGCCGACTTCCCACCATGCGCTCAGTCGCAGGGCAGGCATCATGATCTGTGATGAAGACGGTATGCGGGAGGCGCTGGAGGATGCCGGAATCCTGAAACGGATGCCGCTGATGCAGTGGGCAGCAATTGCCGGTCCGGAGCATGGTGAAGGAGCCTGGAAAGGCTGATGGTAGGGTATCATGTGAACAATTTCAGGCGGTGAAGATTGTCACATATATTTTCGGATTTTCTGAAGATATGACTTGCTATTCTCCCCGAGTAGAGTGATATATGTACATGCCGAAAGGCACAGAACACCTGCCAGGGAGGACAAAGCCATGACCACCTACAAAACCAACCACGCCACCACCACGAAGAGCATGACCGAGTGGTA
>CACYNZ010000434.1 GCA_902775835.1 uncultured Eubacteriales bacterium
TTCGCCGACTGGAACATGGCCTGGCAAGTGGATGCAAACAATGTGATCCACATCACGGCAAACCAGAAGCAGTTCCTGAACTTTGACCGTGCCACCGGCATTGCCACCTATGGGGATGGGACAACGCGGCAGTATCAGACGTACTGACAGAGGAAACGCGCAAGCGCGCTGTCCTGACCGCGATACGAACTAAAAGGAGTGATGATCGAAATGAAAAATAGATTTGTATTGATTGCTGCTGCAGCGCTGAGTATGGTATGGACCTTACAATCGGCAGCGGAGCCCATGAGTGGCAAATGGCGGTTCGTCGAATCCAAAGGATGGTATTATCAGCTTGAGGATGGGACTATTCCGACAGGCTGGACCTGGATTGCAGACGGATATGGAAAAGAATACTGCTACTATCTGGGCAACGACGGGTATTTCTGGGCGGACACCATGACTCCCGACGGATACTACGTTGACAAACAGGGCAGATGGGTCGTGAACGGCATTGTGCAGGAACGCACATATGAACTGACAAAACCCAGAAATCAGTTCCTTGTGGATGAGGGCGGAACCAGATATTGTGATTTGTTGGGCAATTATCTCCGTGATTATTACCTGGCGTATGATCTGAATGGCGATGGGAAACGGGAATATATTTACTTTGACGCTGATGGCTATCTTGTAAAGAACCAGAATGTCCACATGGATTACTTTGGCAGCGGTTACGATTTTGTGGCTGCTGACAACGGCGCGTTAACGAATATCAGAACCGGACACCTGTTTCAGGAGGGGGCCAACTACACCAGGGTCGAACATACCGACGCCGGCATCCGTTTCATAGACGCCATGGATGAATATGTCCGCGGCCCGGGGCTTATCCATTATGATTTTGACGGAGACGGGCATGGGGAGCTTTATTATTTGAATGAGCAGGGGTATCTGGTTGTTAACCAGCCCTTTACGCTTTATTTTGGAGATAATAAGAGACCGGTTCAGTGTGAGACTGATTCCAGCGGACTGGTCAGTTTCAAGGGGCTTAGTGATAGCGAGCTCAGGTCGTTTATACTTACGGGCTCTTTGGATTATTCCATCCCATCCGGTTGGAGTGTCTATGCCGCTTTTCACGATACCGAGGTCGCTCCCGTGCATTGTTTGAGATATGTTCCCGCAGAGTAATGGAAACACCGTCTGCTGTATCGAGCAGATACAGAAATTTTGGAAGGAATGGACAGATGAAAAACAGATGTATACTGATTGCCGCAACCGTTCTGACTGCGGCGCTGAGTGTTCCGGCCTTTGCGGGATCCTGGCAGGGAAGCAATGAGGCGGGCTGGAAGTGGCAGAGGGACGACGGGAGCTACGCGGCCTCCGGCTGGGAGTGGTGCGATGATGACAATGACGGCATCGCAAAGAGCTATTACTTCGGAGCGGATGGCCTCTGCCAGATCGGCCCCGGTACCACACCGGATGGTTACAGTATTGATGCAGGCGGCGCATGGATCCAGAACGGACTTCCTGTGCTGAAAAATCTCTCCACAGCTGAAGTTTATACCGAAGGCACAGCAGCAGGCGCACCGGCAGGCGGAAACAGTACCGAAGCCGCTCCAGGCGGAGCGCTGCACGGACTGGACAGCAGGAAGCTCTCTGATTACAGCGGCACATACACATCCATATACATCGATTACCGCGAACCGGGTGAGCTTCCTTTTCCTCTTCCTTTTGAAGGCGCGAGTATGACCATCAGCGGAAATACCGTTGATTTTCAAGAAAAGCAATATACGTTTGATGAGAACGGACACGTTGATTATGTTCAATTGGTTAAATTGGGTAAGATAATTGATTGGCGATGTGTCAGTGACAGCAGAATAGAACTATATATGTACGACAACAAGAAAGGGATTGTCGTTATTAACCTTGTAATCACAAGCGGTAATGGAGCATGGACCTATAGCTTTTATTAATCTGCCATTATATTCTTGTGAAAGTGTGAAAAAATACATCCTATGATTCAGCCGCTTTGGCGCTGCAATCATCCTATCTGGCTCTCCTGCGCCGTCTTGTCCTTTCGGCCGCAGGAGAGCGCAAGGTGCTGTTCATGGAACTGAGAGAAAAAATTGAGCGGCTGACCTGGCGCATCTGCTGGGTGCCTCTGCTTTTGGGGATCGCGGGCTACTGGCTTCTGGGGGGAGAGACCCCCTGGAACGCGCTGTACGCCTCTGCGGCCCTTTATTTTGTAAATCCGGTTTCAGATATCAGCAATGTGTTTGTGATCCTTGCGAAATACACCGCCCTCTTCGTGACGGCAAGCATCATTTTCCAGGCCCTGGAGACCTTCGCGGACTGGATCCGCATCGGCCTCATCGCCGGAATCATGTGCCAGATCCCAATGCTCAACGCCACGCCGCTCGTGAACATTCCTTCCGAGGTGCTCGGCGCCTTGGCATGCGGCCTGCTCATCAACATCCCGATCAAGATTGGCGGCATGGCTGACATCAATCCGTTCGTGACCACGTTCCTCTCGACGGTCGTATCAGGCTACACGTTCGCCATCATCGTAGGCCTCATGAACGGCCTGGCATTGCCCGTCATCTTCGTCACATACGCCATCATGGTGTTCGGCACCGCAACGTTCAACGCCATCCTGGTGCAAATCCTCACCCCGCTCCTGCGTAAAGTCCTCAAGAAGTAGCGCAAGGAAGCACCTGCACTGCGGGGACGCTGGAACCTTGCCGACAACTCGTGGCAAGGTTCCAGCACTCGGTTTTACAAGAGGAGTTTCACCATGATCGAAATCAAGAACTTCACGTTCACGTACCGCGAGAGCACCGAACCGGTGGTCAAGGACATCAACTTGAGCATTCCGGCTGGCGCATTCGTCGGTATTACAGGAGCAGCAGGAAGCGGAAAGTCAACGCTCACGTACGCCATGAACGGCATCATCCCGCACTGCTATCCAGGCGACTTCTATGGCTCGGTGGTGATAGACGGCCACGATACATGCGAGACGAGCCTCACCGATGTTTCGCAAATCGTCGGCAGTGTATGTCAGGACATTGACTCGTTCGACATACCGCACGAAGAAATTGACGCACGCGTCGAAGAGGCGTTAACCGATATGGGCATCGCCGACCTTCGCGACCGCGTCATAGCCAGCCTTTCGGGCGGTCAGAAGCAGAAGGTTGCCATCGCGTCCATCCTGGCATTGAAACCGAAGGTGCTCATGCTCGACGAGCCTACAGCCGAGCTCGACCCCGCCAGCTCGCTGCAAGTGTTTCAGCTGCTTGCCCGCTATGCACGGGAGCACTGCACCACCGTCGTGGTCGTCGAGCAGAAAATCGCCCTGCTGTCCCAGTTCGCCGACATGCTCGTCATCGTCGACCACGGAACGATCCGCTTCTGCGACACGCCGTCCAATGTGTTGGCCCATTCGGACGAGCTTCTCGAGATTGGTGTGAACTGCCCTCGCTCGACAACGCTCATGAACCGCCTTGCAGCAGACGGCTTGTATGCAGGCCCCGTATGCCGCAACGTTGAGGAAGCCTGCAACGCGCTTCTGGAAATCCTCAGCGGCTCCCCTGCCCCCTTCACCAGCTCCGTCGAACGAACTTCGGCCGAAAGCGGGGCGATC
>CACYNZ010000435.1 GCA_902775835.1 uncultured Eubacteriales bacterium
TTTTGTTCAGGATAAGAGACTTTTTTCTTCCGCACCGAAAGAAGCGCAGGAGGTCATCCGACCGAGAACGGAGGAGCTCTTTTATGGCGCCAGGACGATCGGATGGACACTCATCGTGTTCAGTATATTTATGATACTGGGCGTCGGTGTGATCTCCATATGGGACGGCTTTCGAAGCGGGTTTACTTTCCTGCAGTTTTTCCTGCGGTTCGTGCTCATATTCGACATTTACAAAGTCTATGACATGATCTGCTTTGATTATTTCCTGCTTATGAAGTTCAAATTCTTCCAGCACTATTTTCCTGAGGTCGAAAGCGTATACAACGGCCGGAAGTACGGATATAACATCAAAAGCCAGCTTCTGAAGCTGTTTTTGATATTCCCTGCAGTCTCTGCGCTTGCGGCCTTTATATGCTCCAAAGTGTAAGGAGATGAAGGGTGCTGATTCGGTACATGGACCGTAAGCAGGTATGTGAACGGTCATCAGGTGTATGGACCGTAAGCAGGTATATGAACGGTCATCAGGTGTACGGACCGTAAGCAGGTGCGTGAACGGTCATCAGGTGTACGGACCGTGAGCAGGTATGTGAATGGCTGTCGGGTATATGGAATGTTAGCAGGTATGCGGGCTGCGGTCAGTGAAAGAATGCCTCACCACGGTGAGGCATTCTTGATGACAATGAGTTAGCTATAACAAATCTAACTCTTGCGAGACTCCGCCCGAAATTGGATTGTTCAAACGATTCCATTTCGCACAGAGTATCGCAAGCGCCCGGTCATGACAAATATGTGAAAGGAGGAAAACATGATCGTGTGGATCACGGAGAACCTTGCATCCATCATCCTTCTGCTCGTTGTGGGAGCACTCGTTTTCTTTCTGGTAAGGAGCAAGATCAGACAGCGTAAAAAAGGGTCATGCGGCTGCGGCTGTGAAGGCTGCAGCGGCTGCGGGGCCCATAAAAAGGGAGGAAAGATATGAAGCTCACAGATACGAAAGCGGATCAGCATGGCCTGATCCGAAAGATCGTCGGAGACGCGCATTTTATGAAACGCATTACTGCCATCGGCGTCACGGAAGGGACTGAGTTCCAGACTGTGCGCAACGACAGGAAGATGCCCGTGCTGGTCTATCTGCGTGAAACGCTGATTGCCATTAACCGCGCAGATGCGGAAAGAATCGAGGTGGAGACGAAATGAAAAATGCAATCGCCCTGCTTGGACAGCCGAACTCCGGCAAGTCTACTGTCTATAACGCGCTGACCGGTTCCCGGCAGCATGTGGGCAACTGGCCCGGGAAGACAGTGGAGAAAAATGACGGCTTCTACACATACAACGGTACGCGCTATACCGTTACCGACTTGCCCGGAAGCTATGGTCTCTCCGGAAACTCCGACGAGGAGATCATCACCGCTGATTTCATCAAGTCCGGTCAGGCGGATCTGGTCTGCATTCTGGTGGATGCCTCTCAGCTGGAGCGCAGTATGTACATAGTGGCAGAGTTCGCCGGACTGAACAGACCGGCGGTGCTGCTTCTGAACATGATGGATGTTGCGATGGCGCAGAAAAAGGAGATCGATCATCAGCTTCTTCAGTCTCGGCTGGGTATTCCTGTGCTGCCATTTACGGCGGCAGAGAGTAAGGGATATGATGAATTGAAAGGCCTTCTGGCCGGGGAACTGAAAGAACCGCATAAACTCGCCTCTGTACCCGAACTGTCGAAGGGAAATGACTTGCAGGCGGAGAGCGAGGCGAAATATCGGTGGATCCGGAGCATGCTTGCGGGGGTGATCCATTCCGAAAAAAAGAATTTTGAACTGAGCAAACGCGACAGGCGGCTGCTGAGTCCGATTTTGGGAAAGTTCGCCTGCTTTGGTACGATCGTTCTGGGCTTTCTGGCGGCGATGATCATATGCTTTCCTCTGATGGGGATCGGATCCATGATCCCGCAGATCTTGAACAAACCGATCGCAGATCTTTTGAACGGCTGGAATGTACATCCCTGGCTGGTCTCAATTTTCAGCATCATTTTGCCAAACACTCTCTATTTCTGCATCGCGATGTCCGGGTTCGTCTTCGGCGTCAACCTGGTTTTCGGATATCTGGAGGAAATCGGCTTTTTGGCACGTGCTGCGTATCAGTTTGATAACCTGCTGTCAGGCCTCGGTCTTCAGGGAAAGGCCGTCTGCCCGATCCTGATGGGCTTTGGCTGCACTATCGGCGGCACCTGCGGTACACGCGTCATGGACAACTGGGGCCAGCGGATGCTGACCATGGCCGTGGTCTGGGCGGTACCCTGTGCCTCTATCTGGACCATCATCCCGGTCATCAGCTCTATGTTCTTCACACCCGTACAGACCATGCTGGTCATTTTGGGCATCCTGCTGTATGTGGTGCTTCTCATGACGATCGTGTCAAAGGTATTCGGCCGCACACTGGTGCCGGAGAGCGCCCGCAGCGGCATGATCATGGAGCTGCCTCCGTACCATAAGCCGCACTGGAAGCACATCCTGAAGGAGGCATTTATGAAAGCCTGGGATATCTTCAAGCGTGCACTTCAGACGGTGACGCTGATCTCTCTGCTGTTCTGGATCTTCTCCTACAGCGGAACCGGAAACGTGGCGGACAGTCTGCTCTATAAGGTGGGTACGGCTATTGAGCCGGTGACCCGTGTATTCGGCCTCGGCTGGCGGACGTTCATGGGCTTCCTGAGCTCCGCATTTGCCAAGGAGGCGGTACTGGGCGTGCTGAACGCGGTCTTTGTCGGGGAAGGTACTGTGCTGGATGCGACTTTCCGCTCCGCCTTCAGTGTGGCGACCGACAATGCCGTGCTTGGTCAGGCCATGACAGATGTTGTCAGCAAGGCAGAAGCGCTGGCTTTTATGAGTGCCTGCACATTCAATATTCCCTGCGTCATGGCGCTGAGTACTACCTATCGGGAATCCCACTCGCTCAAGTGGACGGCAAGGATCGCTGCATTCTATGTCTGCGGCGCGCTGATCCTCTCCTGTATCGTC
>CACYNZ010000436.1 GCA_902775835.1 uncultured Eubacteriales bacterium
CACGAACCGCTCCACGGTAAACTCAAGGGTCTCGGACGTGTAGACCCGGACCATCTCACCGGAAAACCGGGGCTCCGCCGAAAGCTTTTCCGCACCGGCCGAGTACACACATCCCATGCAGCACAGCAGCGTCAGCCATATCCAGATGCGCTTCATACCCTGCGTTCCTTCCTCCGCCTCCGGTTTTCCCGGATGCCGGCTTCCCTGCCCATCTCCGTGGGATGATAGAATTCCCTTCCCTCCATGCCGTCAGGCAGATACTGCTGGGGCACAAAATGGGTGGGATCGTCGTGGGGATACTTGTAGCCCTTCCCGCTCCCGGCTCTTTCGGCGCCGGCATAATGCGTATCCCGCAGATGCACCGGCACATTCTTCACCGGATTTTTTGCCACTTCCTCAAACGCTTCGGCCACCGCGCGCACCACGGAGTCGGATTTCGGGCTCTCGCACAGGGTGATCACGGCCTGGGCCATGGGAATCCTGGCCTCGGGCAGGCCCACCTTTTCCAGGGCGATGGCCGCGGCTGCCGCGGTCAGCATGACGTTCGGGCCCGCCAGGCCCACGTCCTCGCTGGCGTGCACGATAATCCGGCGCATCACCAGCCAGGGATCCACGCCGCTGGAGAGCAGCGCGGCAAACCAGTACATGGCCGCGTCGCTGTCGGATCCCCGCAGGGACTTGCAGAAGGCGCTGAGCATATCATAATACATGCTCTCATCCACGCCGCGCTGCGGCGCCTGTATGCTTTCCCGGGCTGTTTCCATGTCCACATGGATCCAGCCGTCAGCGCCCATGGGCGTGGTCAGGGCAGCCAGTTCCAGGGCGCCCAGCGCCGTGCGCACATCGCCGCCGGACATGTCCGCCAGATAATCCAGCGCGTCCCGGTCCGCGCGCACCTGCATGCCGCCGAGCCCGCGTTCCCTGTCCTGCACGGCGCATTCCATGGCCCTGCGCACATCGTCCCGGCTCAGCGCCTCAAAATGGAACACGCGGCACCTGGACACCAGGGCCGGGGTCATGGACACCAGCGGGTTTTCGGTGGTGGAGCCGATGAACCGGATCTGGCCGCGCTCAATGGCTTCCAGGATACTGTCACTCTGCGCCTTGCTCCAGCGGTGACATTCGTCCAGGAGCAGAAGTGTTTTCCTGCCCTGGATCAGCTGATTGTCCTCCGCCTCCCGGATCACTTCCCGCACGTCCGCCACACCGGCGGTCACAGCGTTCAGCCGGTGAAACACAGCCTGGGTGTTGTCCGCAATAATCTTGGCCAGTGTCGTCTTCCCGCAGCCCGGCGGGCCCCAGAAGATGGCGGAATTCAGCCGGTCCGCCTCAATGGCGCGCCGGAGCAGGCGGCCCTTGCCGATCAGGGCCTGCTGCCCGAACATTTCATCCAATGTCCGCGGACGCATGCGTTCGGCCAGAGAGGCCAGGCTTGTGTCCATGGATATCATCTCCTCACTGCAGTCCATCGTCATCCGGCGCGTAATCACAGGAAAGAACCCGGTCAAAGGCGAGGCTCAGCTTCCGCGGCGGACGCAGTACAAGAATGTCCACGGCATCCTTTCCGATGGCTTCCACCACCACCCGGCCCTGGCTGAGCCGCCCGTCTGCTTCCATCCACATCATGCGGATGGCACGCTTATGTTCCAGGGAATAACGGAAAAAACGTTCCATCTCACTTCACCCGATACACCTGGGCTTCCAGGTTGTCAAATATCTTTTCATAATGCGTTTCCAGCGCTTCCTCATCGATATCGTAGGAAGAGCGCTCATAGGAGGAGACATAGATGTAGTCCACCCCGTATTTCTCCAGCACGTCCGCGTTCCCCGCCGGGTCCGTATAGAAGCGCATGATATCCCAGTCGCGCTCCGCGGTATCAATGCCGTGCCAGTACAGGTACAGGTCCGGCCCGCACACAATCCTGCGCCCGGCAATGGCGGACACGGGATTCAGGTGCTCGCGCCCGGTCAGGAACATGCTGTCCTCTTCGGTATGTTCACGCACATACATGCCCGATTCCACGCTGAGCGCCGAATACGCCTGATAGTCCGACACCAGTTCCCGGGCCAGGGTCAGCACGGGAGCCAGGAACAGGCAGATGCACAGGAACAGGGCCATGACATTGCGGGCCCGTATGCCCTTCATGCGCCGCCAGAGCATGCCCATGTATTCGGCGATGACCATGCACGCCAGAAGATAGGCCAGATAGAAGATCTTGTTATTGTCATACTCATTGGGCTGGAACCGCACCAGCTCCGCCGCGAGCACCATGGGCAGCATGGCCGCAAGAATCCTGCGCCACTTCGGGTTTCTCTCAAACACGGCGCCAAGCAGGAACAGCACCGGCAGGCCGATATTCTTCACATAGAAGAACAGATAGAAATCGCGCATGCCGTTTCCGCCGGGATTGTTGACCCAGTTGAACTGGAACTGCAGGAAGGATCTGGACGCGTTCCCGTCCAGCTCATGCACCTGGGAGAAGGTGAACAGCACCAGCTGAGGAATGGACAGCGCCGCGGCGATCACGCCGTACAGCGCGTAGGAAAGAAAGATCTTCCTTTTCTCCGCCCCATGGAGAAGATCGTAGACGCCGCCAACTCCATCTCCGACGGCGACGATCTGACCGCCCGCATCGAGCTGGGCCGCGTTTCCCGTATTGCAGGGGAAATGGGCAAGACGCAGAAGGTGCTGATGCGCATCACGCCGGGCGTCGAAGCCGACACGCACGAGTACATCAAGACCGGATGCGAGGATTCCAAGTTCGGTTTCACCATGCTCGAGGATTTCGCCTTCAATTGCGTGGGTGACGTGCTGAATGCGCCGAACGTCGAGTTGGTTGGCTTCCATTGCCACATCGGTTCGCAAATCTTCGCGCTCCATTCGTTCGACGAAGCGGTGCAGGTCATGGTCGAGTTTGTCGCGCGCGTGCGCGAGCGTTACGGCATCGAGGTGGAAGACCTCGACATGGGCGGTGGTTTGGGCATTGCCTACACCGTCGACGAGAAACCTTC
>CACYNZ010000437.1 GCA_902775835.1 uncultured Eubacteriales bacterium
AGCAGGCTTACGCAGAACGCGCAGAAGGTCCAGAACATCCGGTCCTCGGCCACCATCAGGGGAACCACCGTCAGGGATGCCGTCACGGCAAGCGCGGCCAGCACGATAAAGAACCAGTCCAGCCCGTGCCCGGAGGCAAGATTGACACAGAGGCACACCAGCACGGGGATCATGAACAGGGCCGCCACCGTGCCGCCCACGGCGGCCGACCGGCGCCGGAAGCGCAGCGCTCCGTAGCGGAGCACCGTGTTCTTCTCCTTGTGCAGCTCCTCTTCCAGTTCGCTCTGTCTCAGTTTTCCGAGCAGTTTCTGGCAGTCCTCACACTCCCGGATATGCTCCTCAATGAGCGCGCGGCTTTTCCCGCTGCAGACATCATCCGCATACAGTGGGAGCAGATCCCGCACAACCTCACAATCCATCTTCATTGGTCTCCCATCCTTTCCTGCAGCCGGATTCTCGCACGGTGATACGTGACCCGGGCCCAGTTCTCCGTTTTCCGGAAGATCATGCCGATTTCCCGAAAACTCAGTTCGCCGAATACCCGCAACTCAAACACTTCCCGGTAGGGTTCCTCCAGCTCATGCAGCAGCATATGAATCCGGAATGACGAGTCCCTGTCCTCCGCCGCCTTCTCCACGCTTTTCCCTTCATCCGGCAGATTTTCCGGAATCTCCGCGTGTCTGCCCCGGCGGCGCTTCTCGTCCATGAACAGGTTTCTGGCGATCGCGCACAGCCAGGTCACCTCATCGGACTCCCCGCGGAAGTCGCCGGAGCGCGCATAGGCCCGGTAAAAGGTTTCCTGCGTGATCTCCTCCGCCTCTGCCCGATCCCCGCACAGCGTCATCACATAGGAAAATACGCGCATATAGCAGGCATCATAGAGCCGGGCACACTGTTCCCTGGTCAAGCCATCACCTCCCCCCGCATCCGGAATCACCATTTAGACGGTGAAGCGGAAAAAACGTTACAGAGTTTTTCAAAAAAATCATTTTTTTTCTGCGGGCACCGGAAAACCGTGCAGGAAAAAGAAAAGCAGCCGCTACCGATTGTACGGTAACAGCTGCTTAGCATCAAGACGTATGCACTTCCGTGCCTGCTCACATCATGCTTTCCGGGCATCATGCATTGCCATCCGGAGCTTCCGGGCAAAAAGAAAACCCATGCATCGCATGGGGAGAGGTGCCACCCAGACTCGAACTGGGGAATAAAGGTTTTGCAGACCTTGGCCTTACCACTTGGCTATGGCACCAAAGAGAGAGCGGTAGACGGGATTCGGACCCGCGACATCCACCTTGGCAAGGTGGCACTCTACCAGCTGAGCTACTACCGCATAAATGTGCCTTGGGGCGGAATCGAACCACCGACACGCAGATTTTCAGTCTACTGCTCTACCGACTGAGCTACCAAGGCAGATACGACCCGGATGGGGCTCGAACCCACGACCTCCAGCGTGACAGGCTGGCGCTCTAACCAACTGAGCTACCGGGCCATGGAATTGGTGGGAACAACAGGGCTCGAACCTGTGACCCTCTGCTTGTAAGGCAGATGCTCTCCCAGCTGAGCTATGCTCCCGATCACCATAGCCGTATGACCAGCGCCGAATCAACAGCGCTTGCATATATTATCGCATTTCCCCGCCCTTGTCAAGCACTTTTTCCATGGCGGATTTCTTTCCGTTTCTGGTCCGCAAATCCTTGTGTGCAAACCATTTGCGGATTTTCATGCTCCGGCGCGCCTGAGATTTTTTTGAAAAACCTTTTTCTTTTTTGTGCAAAAAGTGGCTTCCGGCTTGAGATGCCCTTCATTCCTGGATACAATGACAGAAAGGCCGCCTATGCATGTTCTGACAGGCACGGCCGCGATCCGTGACTTTCCATGGAAAGGAAGGAATGAACCCATGATCCGTCATGACACCCTGCCGCAGCAGGACTGGCAGAAAACCGCAGTGTTTCCCGACTGGAAAGGCTATCTGGACGACACACTGGCCATGAACTGCATGCTCTCCTTCCAGAGCTTTCACGGCCAGGGCAGCATCTGGCTTTCCGTGTCCGAACAGGTAAGGAGCCTGACACTCTATGTAAACGGCACGCGCATCGATACGTCCGGCATCGGGCCCGGCGTCTTTTCCCTGGACCTGTCCGCGCTTGCCGTGGACGGCGTCAATACACTTCAGCTGTCCAACCTTGAGCCCGCAGGTCTCCGGGAGGCCGTGCGCGTCTATATCCCCTTCCCCACGGTCCTGGACGGGGACGGGCAGACGGAGGGCATCCGTCCGGAAGCGCTTCAGCTGATTTCCGACATCATTGACTCGGATATCGCCTGGGGCTTTCCCAGCGCGCAGCTGGCGGTGGTGCGCAATGGCCGAATGGCCGTTTCCCGGGCCTGGGGCAGGGTCTGCACCTACGCGCCGGATGGCCGCCATCTGGACGACGCACTTCCGGTCACGCCCGGCACGCTCTATGATCTGGCCAGTGTCACCAAGATGTTTGCCGGCAACTATGCCATCCAGAAGCTGGTGACGGACGGGCTTCTCAGTCTGGATGCCGCCATTTCGGACCTGCTGGGTCCGGGCTTCTATGAAAAGACGCTGGACATCGCCTATGCGGACGCCAGGGTGCACCCGGACCTTACGACCCAGAAGGCCTGGAAGCGCGCGCTCACCGTCCGGGATATTCTGCGGCATCAGGCGGGCTTTCCCGCCAGTCCCCAGTACAATCATCCCGATTACGACCTGGCGCGCCTTGCCCTTGGCGATCCGGGCTCCAACCCGTGCCCGGCCATGGACCGCGCCGCCACCCTGGAGGCCATCTGCCGCACGCCGCTGCTCTATGAGCCCGGCACGCAGACCGTGTATTCCGACGTGGACTACATGCTGCTCACCTTCGTCATCGAGGCGGTCACCGGAAAGCGTCTGGACGCCTATATGAAGGAAGTCTTCTTTGAGCCCCTGGGTCTTGAGCGCATCACGTTCCTGCCCCTGGAAAACGGCTTTACGCCTT
>CACYNZ010000438.1 GCA_902775835.1 uncultured Eubacteriales bacterium
GCTTGCGGTTGTCGTGCATCAGGTTTTGGCTGATGCGCGCGCCCTGGGCCTGCCAATCGCACCATACGCCCATGATGCAGTGGTGAATGTGGTTGCGGCGGATGGTCACGTCGATGGCGGCGTGCAGCTTGATGCCCGCCGTTTCCGCGCCGCCCAGCTGCTGGGAATTGCAGATATGGTGAATATGGCAATCCTCAATGGTGGAAAACACGCCGCCCATGCGGCCCACGATGCCGGTCTGCTCGCAGTGGTGCACTTCGCACCGGCGGATGATGTGGCCGCCCACCTTTTCCTTCAGCCACCCGTGGTACTGGCCCCGGCACACGGCGTCCCGCTCCATCTGGGTGGGGGATTTGACGTGCTTGGTGTAAAAGTACATATCGTTTTCAGGGTCCCGGTACTTGCCCAGGGAAATGCCGCAGCAGCGGCTGTTGCTGATCTCGCAGTCCTCAATGATCCAGCCGCGGCTCCAGTGCGGGCCGATCATACCGTCCTGATAGGCGGCGGGCGGTGCCCAGGTCGTGGCGGCCTTCTGGATGTCAAAACCGCTGACGGTGATGTAGCCGATGCCGGTGGCTTCGGGCATGAAGCAGTTGCGGCGCACATTGATTTCCACTTTTTCCTTGTTCGGATCAAAGCCATGGAAATTGGCAAACAGTACGGTCTCGCTGCCCTCCTGACGGCAGAACCACTTGTAGGTGGATTCCTCCTTCTGCCAGGAACACGGGTCCGGCTGGCCTTCCATGCATTCTTCCAGCGTGACGGTCTCATACATCATGCGGTCATTGAGATACACGGCTCCGGTGTGACGCACGGTGGGGGCAAAGTACCAGTCGCCGCAGACCATGGTGGTATAGGGGTTGTAATCCCCGAAGATCCCGTTGTCCACCCGGGCTGTCCAGGTGGTTCCGGAAACAAGCTCCCAGCCCCTGAGCAGCTCGGCGCCTGTGATCACGGCGGCCAGAGGGATTTCGGAGCGGTACACAATCCGGGCTTCTTCTGTTCCTGCATGCCTGGGGTTCACATACTCCCTGTAGATGCCGGGAGCCACAAGAATTTCATCGCCCGGCATGGCGATGGCTGCGGCGTCGTTGATATGGCGAAACGGGGTTTCCGGACGGCCGTTGCCGTCCTTCGGCGCACTGGCTCTGACATGATAGATCATGGACAAAATCCGCCTTTCTGTTCTGCTCTTGCTCTTTTGATGCAACGTGTCTTCCAGGGGAAAGCACTGTATGCATTATATCGGTTTCCGGTCCGGGAAAAAAGAAGGAATGGGAAAAAGTGTACAAGAAAGATACAAAAAGTGAATTGAATTCATGGATTATACTTGGTAAACTCTGTATATGGCAGGAAATGGCATCTGTCCGTTTCCACGCAAAACTCTCAAGGAGGAAAAACACCCGTGAAAAAGATTCTGGCTCTGGTTCTTTGTGCTGCCATGTGCATGGCAATGGTGCCGGCCATGGGCGAGGGAAGCGTCGTACGCATTGCGTTCGGCTATGACCCCAATACCCTGGACTATGGCAAGGTGAATCTGGATGTCGCCAATTTTATCCTGGAACACACTTCCGAAGCCCTGATGACGCAGAGCGCTGACGGTGGATATGTGCTGGGAATCGCTGATTCCTATGAAAAGAGCGAGGACGGCCGCGTGTGGACGTTCAAGCTGCGTGAAGGCCTGACCTATCAGGACGGCACCACGCCGATCACCACTGAAGACCTGTACTATGCTGTGAAGCGCCTGCTGGACCCCAATGAGCCCCAGGACAACGCTTCCTTCGGTCTTGCCAATTCCGAAGCCTATTACGGCGGCGAAGTGGGATTTGAAGAAGTCGGCGTGAAGGTCATTGATGACCTGACCATCGAGTACACCTTCACCAACCCCACCTATGAGAGCAACTTCACTTCCACAAGCCTGTATGCTCCCATGGAGCAGGCGTTCGTGGAAGCTGCCGGCGTGACCTACGGTTCCTCTGCGGAAACCTATCTCGCCAACGGGCCCTACATGGTGGAAGAGTGGCTGCCTGACGCATCCGTGACCCTGGTCAAGAACCCCGCTTACCGCGATCCCGCTGCGGCCGTGGTGGACCGGATTGAAATCACCCTCAATGCCAGCGCGGACGTGCAGGTGGATATGCTCCTGGCCGGCGATCTGGATATCGGCGCTTTCAACGATCCTCTGAAGCTGCAGACCCTCCGGGACGGCGGCCTGTTTGTGAGCGATGAGTCCTTCACGCACACCTATCAGGGCCTGAACCTGCGTGCCGGCGGCAAGTCGGAAGAAACCGGACGTTTCCTGTCCAATGCCAATTTCCGCAATGCCCTGAGTGCTGCCATTGACCGTGAAGCCCTGGCTGCTTCCACCATGAGCGGCTATACGCCCGCCTACCGCCTGAGCGCGCCTGGCGAGCCCGCCTATGAGGCAAACCCCGATTACGCTCCCTGGAATACCAAGGCTGATCCTGAGAAGGCTCAGCAGTATCTGGCCGCAGCTCTGGAAGAGCTGGGTGCCACCAAGGAAGAAATCCCCGTGCTCGAACTCATGTGCTATGAATCCCAGGGCGCCATTGACAACCTGGCGGCCGTGCAGGATATGCTGCTGACCAACCTGGGCATCCACTGCGCCATCGACCCCCAGCCCATCCAGCAGATGATCGCGAAGGTCTATTCCTCCGACTTTGACTTCTGGACCGGCGGCGTATCCATCGGCACTGTGGACGCGGCGTCCCCCAGCGGCGTGTTCTCCTACTGGGACGTTAATGATCCTGACGCACTGTTCGGCTATGACAACGCCGAATACGCCGAACTGCTGGACAAAGCGCAGCAGGCGACTGATTACAAGACCCGCCTGGACGCCATCGCCGCCATTGAAAAGATTTTCATTGACGAGATGCCCAGCCTTCTTCTGACCTGGCAGACGCAGAACGTGGTCTATCGTTCCGGCTACACCATCACCAATGTGGATTCCGGCTTCGGCGCGGAT
>CACYNZ010000439.1 GCA_902775835.1 uncultured Eubacteriales bacterium
ATGATGTACAAGCCTCTGCCGGATGGCAGTCCGCTTGATTATAACCGGATTCACGATGTCATTGACGAAGTTGTGGGGACAAAGAAAATCGCATATAAGGATGCGGAACGGTTCATGTACCAGTACAAGGATGCCATGCGGAATTACGCTTTCATCCGCGATCGGTATGACTACTTAGCCGCTCCAGAGGAGTACATGGAGACTGCGGTTCTCCGGAATCCGGAGAGAGCCCTAATGGTGAAGGAGGCCCATGGCGGAGAGCTTCCCGGTGTCAAATGGCTGCTGGACATCTCCGCGATGGAGTGCCTGCGGCTGCGTACTGCTGTCGGGCGGCTGATATGTATGCTGAAGGACGAGAAGCAGCGCCTGGTCATGACGGCGCATTATATCTGCATGGCTGACTGGAAGCATGTCTCCGCAGTATTCGGACACCAGGCCAGATGGGCAAAGGATATCCATGTGAAGGCCATGAAGGTCATTGATGGCCTGTTCCGTAGCGGCGACTGGTACGCCGCCGACCATGCTGCCGATCAGGAGATCGACATTCTTATCCGGGAATGGAAGATTGCCGAGCGCAGATGGATGCTGGCGCAGAAGGCAAGGCGGACAACCTGGGTGCCTCCGGGAAACAGGTACTGCGGGATGCACCAGAAGCAGGACAAGTCACCGGCCGACAGAAGGGCCGGGGAAGGAGAAGCATATGTATAACAGATTTTTTGACGCGCTGGACAAGGAAGGTATGGAGTTCACCGTCCGCCGCAACACCGGAAATATTGGCGGTGACTATATTGTTGAGACCGGGAACGACAGGGAGCATTTCACAGACCTTGATCCGGAGGAGCAGGAAAAATGCGTGGAGTGGCTGCGGTATAATCTGGTACCAGCCGGGAAGGTTCTCCACAATCACACCAGCTACGGCATGAAGCATATCCTGCAGGATCGTACCAATGTCTATATGACTAACAACACATTTAAGGAGTTGATGCTTCTGTGCGGCTTCTACCCATCCGAACCGGATACCCTGAACTGGACGTTCTATGTGAAGAAGACATCACCGATGTTTATGACACAGGCCGACGGAAGGCAGGGGCTGCCGATGCTGGGCGACCCGATGGATTACCATCAGGCCGAATGGGAGTACGAGCATGGCAGCTGGCAGTGCAGTGACTGCGGAGGGGAACCGGATGGGGACGGCTGCTGGACAGATGCGGAACATGCTCCGGGCTATGCGTATTGTCCGAACTGCGGTGTGAAGATGAAGATTCACTGATTTCCGTTTGAAAAAGAGTTTTGATTTCTGTTTGAAAAATCAATACGTCGTTTGAAAACTGTTTGATTTCCTTTGATTTCTCCCCCGGGGTGGTCATATATCCTAAAAACTTTTTAGCCACGCAGACCGTCGCCCCCTGCCGTGTGCAAAAATCCGGAATCAAACAGGGGAATAGGGCAGGATCCCCGCAACACACCTGGCACAGCAGTTTTAGCGTGAAGCCTTGCAAACAGGGCATTTCGGGGATGTTTTGGGCATCCTTCGGGATGTCCCGGGCACCATCCCGGTTGTCCTGTTCTGTTTGAAAAATAGGCTTGGAAATCAAAGAAATCAAACATCTCGTCCGCCAATGTTGGCGGGATGGAATCATGAATTCATAGAAATCAGCGGTGCTGTGAAACCGCCGGCTTATTGCCGGCAGGAAGGAGATTATATGGCAAAAGACGGAACAAACAGGGGCGGGGCAAGGCCCGGTGCAGGGCGCAAGCCGAAACCACTGGCGGAGAAGCTTCAGGACGGGCAGAGCGCCACCGCCCTTCTGATGCCGGAGGACGATCCCTTTGAAGGGGCAGAGATCGAAGATATCAAGAAATTCCTCTCAGAGGACCAGCGCACCGGCGACCTGCATGGCCGTGAAATCTGGGACCAGATGGTATCCTGGCTGCGGAAGCGCGGCTGTGCGCACCTGGTATCGCCCCATCTCCTGGAGCAGTATTCGATGGCAATGGCCAGATGGATACAGCTTGAGAGGGTCAACAGCGAGTTCGGGTTTATCAGCAAGCATCCGACAACCGGAGCACCGATCACAAGCCCGGTCGTGACCATGGCGCAGGGCTATCTGAAGCAGGCGAATGTACTTTTCCAACAGATCTTTGCAATCGTATCAGAAAACTGCCGGGAGCCTGTCACTGGGAACCCGCAGGACGACATCATGGAAAAGCTGCTGGGGATGTGAAACCAATCCCATTAATGACGGATTATATTTCCCTGGGCATTCCGTCCAGAATGTATAACACATCCCAACACATAGGGAAAAAGGACATGATGAGGCAGGAAGTTTGGAAGGAGGCGTGGTCCGCTATGGATAACTATCAATACGAGCCGACGCGGTTTATGCTGCCGACGTCGCATTATGACAAGGAAAAGGCCGACAGGGCTGTGGCATTCATCCAATCCCTCAGCCATACAAAGGGGGCATTTTACAGGAAACCATTTCTCCTGATGCCCTGGCAGGAGACCATCGTCCGGGATCTGTTCGGAGTGGTGAAAGAGGATGGCACCCGTCAGTTTAAGCAGGCGATAGTCTTCATCGCAAAGAAGGCGGGCAAGAGTGAGCTCGCCGCCGCGATTGCCCTGTATCTGCTCTGCGCTGATCATGAGCAGAGGGCTGAGATATACGGCGCGGCCGCTGACCGCCAGATGGCCGGGCTTGTGTATTCGGTCGCAGCTGATATGATCCGCCTGTCCCCGGCTCTCATGAAGCGGTGCAAAATACTCGATTCCAGGAAGCGGATCGTTTTTACGCCGACGAACTCTTTCTACCAGGTGCTCAGCTCTGATGCCGACCGGGCGCACGGTGTGTCTGCCCATGGCGTGATCGTGGATGAAATCCATGTCCAGAAGAACCCAGACCTCTACAATGTCCTGACCAAGGGTTCCGGTGATGCACGAAAGCAGCCGCTTCAGTTCATCATCAGCACGGCGGGTGACAA
>CACYNZ010000440.1 GCA_902775835.1 uncultured Eubacteriales bacterium
TGACTGGCTGAATATGATTATTCAGGCAGCCTGGACCAGCGGCAGGCCGCTGGTCCCGCTAAGGGAAATGGTGACGTTACGTGAAGTCGTGGACTGGATTACAATCCAACCCCTTTCCGAGTAAGGAGGCCCCCGGGGGCCTCCTCACCGACTTTTACAGTGTGTCATCTCGCGTGCGCGCGTATACTGTGCACAAGGAGGTGAAGCCATGGAAAAAATCCCATGGAAGGACCGTACAGCATTCGAGCGATTTCAGATGATTGCGCCACTCCTGGATGAAGCTTTGGAGACGGACAAGGCACGAAAAGGAAAGCTGATCCAGGAAGCTGCGGAAAAGAACGACGTTGACAAACGCACGATCTACCGATATCTGAAACAGTTCCGGGAAAAAGGATTTGAAGGACTGATTCCGGCAGATCACGGTCATGGAAGCGCCAGTAAACTGTCACCGCGGTTCAGTGAATTATTCGAGGAAGCAAAAATACTGAAAGCAGAGGTCCCGGGAAGGTCGGTTCATGACATTATAAAGATTCTGGAACTGGAAGACAGGGCCGAGCCGGGAGAAATAAAACGCTCCACTTTACAAAAGCATCTGTTTGACGCTGGTTTCAGCCGGCGTCAGCTGACCCTGCACAATGAAAACCGAACGAATGCAGCACGCCGCTTCTGGAAGAAACACCGGATGGAACTGATCCAGGGAGATATAAAATACTCACATGACGTAAAAATTGGCGGAAAAGAGAAATTGGTTTATCTGAGCACATTATTGGATGATCACTCTCGCTTCCCTCTGGCAAGCAGATGGTTTCCTGATCAGACGAAGGAACGGGTTGAATTTACTTTTCGGGAAGCTGTGCTGAAATACGGATTGTTTGACAAAGCCTATGTCGACCACGGATCGCAATACATATCGAACGATCTTATCCGCGCCTGCGCAAGGCTGGGAATTATTGTAAGGCATGCGCCTAAAAAGTCCGGGAAGTCAAAGGGCAAGGTCGAGAAATACCACCAGGTGGTGGAAAGATTTCTCCAGGAGGCTGCTTTAAAAGTATTTGAAACACTCGACGAATTCAACTTTTTCTGGACTGCTTACCTTGAGCTGAACTATATTGATGAGCCTCACGAGGGACTTGAAGAGAGCTACAGAGCGCAGGGCGTTGAAGTAGATAGAAAAGAACTGACGCCCAGAAAAGAATTTATGCGGGATTCCCGCGAGCTGCGGTTTGCGGATGCTTCTGTTGTCCGGGAAGCATTTCTCAAGCACAAAAGCGGTCGGGTATCCAAGGGTGCCACGGTATCCGTGGAGGGACACTACTACGGAGTGGACCAGAGCTGCATTGGTGCCTCAGCAGAGATTATTTACGATATGTCAGATCTTTCTGCTGTAACTGTCAAATGTCCTGGAAAGGAACCGATGAAATGTCCTCAGGTAAAGATTGGAGAATATGTTGATCCCAGGCAGCCGATCCCGGCAGCCATACAGAATGTTAAGCCTGCCTCATCCCGTATGCTGGACGCCATGGGCAAAAAATACGGCGCCATGAAATCCGGAATGATGGACGCGATCTCTTACGCCAGCTTTATGAACAGCAAGGAAAACAGGGAGGACGAAAAACATTGAGCTACAAGGATTTTTACGGAATGGACAAAACTCCGTTTCAGCGAAACATACCACCGGAATACATGCTGGTTTCAAAGCAGCTGGAGGAAGGACTTTCAAGACTGCGCTATACCGTGGATGAACAGAAGTTTGGTGTTCTGACCGGCCCTTCCGGAGTAGGAAAATCCTCACTGCTGAGAAAGCTGAAAAGCGTTCTTCCGAAGGAGAAATACACCGTATTCTATGCTTCGGATTCCAAGCTGACTCCGAGATGGCTGTATTCAAACTTTCTGAAGGAAGCAGGACATGAGCCGGAATTCTACCGCACAGAAGGGAAGCGTCGTTTCCAGAACGCTGTCATTACGCAGTCAGAAAACCTCGGCAAAAAAGTGGTGTGCATTGTAGATGAGGCCCATCTGCTTGACCGGGAAACCATGGAAGAATTTCGCTTCTTTCTGAATGTGAACTTTGATTCAGAAACTCCCACTGCATTGATCCTTTCCGGTCAGACCGAACTTCTTGACAAGCTCAGTATGAATTCGTTTGAAGCCATCCGGCAGTGGATTGATATCTATGTGCGGCTCCACAGCCTGGACCGACAGGAAACGAATCAATATATTCGTGCTCACCTGAAGTATGCAGGAGCCAATGAGAATCTCTTTGCCGAAGCTGCTGTGGATGTTGTTCAGGAGACTTCCGGAGGCGTTCTCCGCAAGATTAACCATATTTGTGAGAACTGTCTTCTGTACGGTGCTCAACGGCAGAAACAGATTATTGATGAGGAAACCGTGAAGCATGTTGTTGAACATGAAGTTTTTGTCTGAGACGTTTCAGATTCAGCGAACAAACGGAAAGGAGTTTTCGGCATAAATATGATAAATTCTGTCCGAGATGACCACAACAGAAACGTTGACAAGTGGGTGGCATTGGCGATGATGCAGCAAGCTGAACAGGTCCGGAATATTGCTGAAATGCTGTGTGCAACAATTGAAGACATGTCTGACCAGATGGAAACACTCAATGAACACCTGGAATGTATGTCGAGGAGAAAAACCGCAGCTGGTGCAGCTCCAGTAATGCGAATGACCAGCGGGCCGTCACGATCGAGTGCGCCTCGGATACTTCGGAGCCTTATGCTTTCCGGGATGTGGTCTATCAGAAACTGATCACGCTCTGCGTTGATATCTGCTGTCGGTACGGAAAGAACAAGCTGATCTGGTTTGGCGATAAGGATAAGACGTTGAACTATTCCCCGAAATCCGGCGAGATGATCCTGACTGTGCACCGGTGGTTTGCAAACAAGTCGTGTCCGGGCAACTGGATGTATGCGAGGATGGGAGACCTTGCTGCAAAGGTCACGGCCCAGCTTGGCGGAAGC
>CACYNZ010000441.1 GCA_902775835.1 uncultured Eubacteriales bacterium
CCTGCGGTCCTGGGGATCCACTTCACGCACCAGATACCCGTTGTTTTCCAGATGTCCCACAAACTCCGACATAGCCGGCGGTCCGATATGCAGCCGCTCCGCCACATCCCTCTGCCTCAGCCCTTCGGTTTCACCCAGCAGGACTTCCAGCACACGTTCCCGGGAAAGTGCCGGACGCACCGCAGGCACGTCCATGCCAGGCCTTCCCGGCCGGCTCATGCCCGGTCCCGGCGCCGCACCGCCGGGAAATCCCGGTCTACCCGGTCTGCCGGGACACCCGGGATGCTCCATGCCGGGTCCTGGTCCCATGGGGCTATGGGGAAATCCCCGCCCCGGTCCGCCCCTGCCCGCACTTTCCCGTTCCGGTCCATGCATGGGATGGGCGGCTCTCATCAGTTCACGCATCAGCTGTTCTTCCAAAAGCATTTCCATCATTTACCTCTTTCTGATGATTCCGGATCAATCATCCTGTATTTTGGTTTGGTACCGAACTAATAATAGCGTAAGTACTGAGTTTCGTCAATATATTTCGGTACCGAATTAATTTTCTTCTAATCTTTCCGGCAGACCGAAAAAACCGGCGGATCAGACCGCCGGTTGCGAACCATCTGTGTATATTCCCTTTTTCTCAGCCAACCGCTTCAATCTCGGGAGATGCGTCCTCATCAATTTCAAGACAGTCCATGGGCACAAACCCGCGTACCGTCTGGCCGTTCAGCGTGGTTTCCACATACGCCCAGGCATCTGCGTTATAGAAGCAGGTCAGGAGCGTGACCGTGTCGCCCGGCTGAAGCGTCATAATGGACGCATACTGCTTGGCCGGATCATCCGTCAGCGTGCAGCGGGTAAGAACGTCCACCGGGTTATATTCAAACTCGAGATGGCGGTACTCGGAAACCTGTCCCTTGAGGTTCTGGACATAGCCGACACGCACAGCACCCTTGTTGGTTCCGTACATGATCAGCATCCAGCCGTTTTCCCAGCCTGCGGACCAGACATCGCCGTTGGTGCTCACGGCAGCCTTGCCGTTGCTGCCGCGCCAGGAATTCACGGAAGGCGCGGAATACACAGGCAGGGTCTGCCCGGCTTTCAGGGAGCAGTAATCGAAGCCGGCGAGCACATTGCTCACCGTGGGGATACCCACCTTGATGCTGCGTCCCGTCGGGTTGGTGGTGCCCACTGCCCGCATGTCATTGATGACTTCCTTGCACAGACTGATGTTGTTCCACTCCAGCCGGCTTACCTGGGGATAGCATGCCTGCTGGTTGTTCGTGTTTGCATTGGGTACGTACCAGCCCTTTGCGCGGAAGTAATTGTCAAACTTTCCGCCCGCCTTGAACACATAGCCGTGCCGGGCCAGGATTTCGTTGTAAATGAAGTTCACCGCTTCCAGGTTCCACTCCCAGAGCTCCGCACGGGTCAGGGCGCGGGTATCACTGTCCGCGATCAGGTAGGCACGTTCACCTGCCGCCATGGATGTCACCAGCAGCATTCCCATGAGAACCAGACAGAAAAGCCTTCTTTTCATCATGCTTCCGACAGCCCTGTCTGCTTTTCCTTCGGCCGGTATCAGGACTGCCGTTCCTCCTTATGTAGAATTTTGGATCCCTCAGCATCCGCCGAATGCATATGGAAACCGAGCACAGCTGTATCTTTCAGCTGTGCCGCGGACATTTCCGGATTATTGGGCAGCAGTCGGGTGCTCCTGAATCCATTTATACACCATATTTCTCGCGTCGGCAAGACTGATTTCATTGTCCCGAGCGATCCGGGCCAGGTCATCATATTCCACTTTTTCCCGTACCGCTCCTGAGCCCTCTGACTGCTTGAAAGCCACCGGTCCCCACGGCGTTTCCGCCCGGACAATCCTGCGTTCCAGAACATACCGTGAAAGGTCTTCTCTGCGTACCCCCAGCGTAGAGGTCCATTTCAGCATCTTCTCCGCCAGCGCATCCGCGTCCTCCGGCATGCAGATGCAGCAGATCATGCTCCCCGGACGGGATTTCTTCATGCCCACCGGAATGGTGTAGGCATCCCTCGCCCCGTTTTCCAGCAGGCGCTGCAGGGCATATCCGATTTCCTCCCCGGTCATGTCATCCACATTGCATTCCAGGCGACAGATGCTCTCACGCTTTCCTTTCCCTTCGCCCAGAAAAGCACGGACACAGTTGAGACGCTCAAACTCCTTCTGTCCCATCCCGTAACCGACTTTTTCAACCCGCATCACAGGGCGCTCTCCAAACTGCGTGACAAAGTGCTTCAGAAGCGCCGCGCCGGTAGGCGTGCACAGCTCGCCCCGGATTTCTCCGCCATAGGTCGGGACATCCCGGAGAATCCATGCTGTGGCAGGTGCCGGAACAGGCAGCACCCCATGCATGCACCGGACATATCCGGATCCCACATGCACCGGCGAACAAACCACTTCGTCCACACAAAGCTTTTCCATGAGCATGCATGTCATGAGCACGTCTGTCACAGCATCCATGGTGCCCACTTCATGGAAATGAATCTGTTCCATTTCCATGCCATGCACTTTTCCTTCCGCTTCGGCGATGAGTCCGAAGACCGCCTTGGCATTTCTTCTCACGGTCTCACTTACCGGAATCGTGTCCAGAAGGTTCCGGATATCCTGCATGGATGTGTGATGGTGGTGGTGGTGATGCTCATGGTCGTGATCGTGGTCATGTTCATGGTCGTGGTGGTGGTCGTGATCGTGGTCATGTTCATGCTCGTGATCGTGGTCATGATGATGGTCATGGTCGTGATCATGGTCATGGTCGTGATCGTACTCATGGTCATGATGATGGTCGTGATGTTCATGAACGTCCTCAGAGACTTCTTCCTCTCCCGCCACCATGACACGAAGATGCGTTCCGCCGATGCCCATGCGCTTCACAGGCTCTGACTCCACCGTCACACCCGGAATTCCCAGCTGGCTGACTTCCGCAAGAAAAGCAGCCGGATCA
>CACYNZ010000442.1 GCA_902775835.1 uncultured Eubacteriales bacterium
GTGGCGCTGATCCCCTGGATCTTCTTTTCCACCTCCGTGGGCCCGGGGTGCTCCTGCATTCTGCAGCAGTCCGCCATGGTGACCAAGATCTATTTTCCGCGGGAAGTCCTGCCCATCGCCTTCGTGACAGCAGCGTTCATCAACATGATTCTCTGCTTTGTGGTGGTGATCCCGGTGGTACTGCTCTCGGGGGTGATTCCGAGCTTTGCTGCCTTCCTGAGCCTGATCCCGGTCATGCTCATCGAGTACATTCTCTGCCTGGGTTTCTGCATGCTGTTCTCGGCCTGCGCGGTGTATGTGCGGGATCTTGTGCATATCATGGGCATTGTGATCATGGCCTGGCAGTTCCTGACCCCGGTTATGTATTCCATCAGCATGGTGCCGGAGCGGTATCTGGTGCTGTTCCATCTCAATCCCATGACGGGAATCATTCAGGCGTACCGTCAGATACTGTATTACGGCACGGTGCCGGACGCGGGCTCCCTTCTTGGATCATTCGCATTCAGTATTGCGATTCTCATCATCGGAGTGGCTGTCTTCGAAAAGCTGAAGATCCATTTTGCCGAACAGCTGTAGGAGAGAAGAGCGCATGAGTCAACAAGTGATTGAAGTCAGTCATGTATCCAAAAGCTTCCGGGTCTACTATGACCGGGGACATACGCTGAAGGAATCGCTTCTGTTCCGCAGGCGGAACCGGTTTGAGCGCCGGGAAATTCTGCGGGATATTTCCTTTACCGTGGGCCGCGGCGAGGCTGTGGGCGTGATCGGACACAACGGCTGCGGAAAGTCCACACTGCTCAAGCTGCTGACCCGGATCATGTATCCGGATTCCGGCACGGTGAGCATTCAGGGCCGCGTGGCCTGCCTGATCGAACTAGGCGCAGGCTTTCACCCGGACATGAGCGGCCGGGAAAACATCTACATCAATGCGTCCATTTTCGGCCTTTCCAGAAAAGAGATCGACAGTCGGCTGGAGGAGATCATTGCCTTTTCCGAGCTCGGCGATTTCATCGACAATCCCGTGCGCACCTATTCCTCCGGCATGTACATGCGCCTTGCGTTTTCCGTGGCCATCAACGTGAACGCGGACGTGCTGCTGGTGGACGAGATCCTGGCGGTGGGCGATGAGGCGTTCCAGAAGAAATGCTATCGGAAGATGCAGGAGCTCAAGCGCAGCGGTATCACGATTCTCATGGTCACCCACAATCTTGAGGTGGTCAAGACCTTCTGCGACCGCGCGATCTGGATTCATGACGGGGTCATCAACGCCACCGGCGCGCCAAAGGAAGTGGTCTCCCGGTATCTGTACGCTGTGGACAGCGGCCAGCTGAGTCAGGGTCTGGACCGGAATACCGCCAAAAGCCGGGAGGGAGAAATCGAAAACCCGGACCAGGTGGCGGCGGAGCGCGGACAGTATGAGCTGTGCGTGCATGACTATGATTTCAGCCTGGGACGCTGGGTTCTGGGCGGGTACGACAAGGACGGTATGCGGACGCTCATGCCCGATGGTGTTTCCTATGGTCCGTATATTTCCCTGCTGCCCGGGGAATATCTGATCTCCCTGGAGACAGAGTATCCGGAACTGCTTGAGGAAAAATGCAGTTATTCCATGGGACAGAGTCAGCTTCCATCCATGCGTCTGGGCATGCATGATGGAAAGTTGCTTTACTATTTCAATCTGGCTTTTCCTGTGGACAAGTGGGAAGTTCAGGTACACAACAAGAGCCGGGAAATCCGGGTGCCTATCCGCAACCTTCGGATCATGAAAAAGCAGCCGATTTTGGACTTCACGGAAGAAGTGCACGCAGTGGAGCTGCCGGAAAGCGGCTTAATCCGTGTTCCCGGGGAAGGTGAAGCTTCCATGGGCGGCATGGAGCATCTGAAGATGGGGATGTATCTGTTCCGGGTCAGGGCATCTGAGAGTGGGCAGCTGCGCTGCATGGTGCATGCGAACTCCGGGAACATTACCTTTGAAAGTGCCCGTCAGCCGGATACGAAAGTCTGCTGCTTCCTGTTCATCTGTCCGGCGGACCTGGACAAGGTGGAATTCATCCTGGAAAACCCGTCCGAAGAGACGGTAGAGGTGTCGGCCTTCCAGGTGTACACGACAGAGAAAGCGTGAGCAATCGGTTCATTTGCTGAGAGGGTGGTGCAGTGAAAACGTCTCCGAAGATTGCCTTTGTGGTACCCTGGTTTGGGGAATCTATTCCCGGAGGTGCAGAAGCAGCTACCCGGGCTATCCTGGCCAGACTGCGGGATGCAGGTATTTCTGTGTCTGTGCTGACCACCTGCATTCGCCAGTTTCCTGATGCCTGGTATCGGAATGGACATATACCTGGGACATATCAAGAGTGCGGCGTAAATGTTCTTCGGTTTCCAGTGGAAAAGATCGACCGGGAGACTTTCGACAGGCTGAATAGAAGGCTTCTTAACGGGGGAAGAATTACTGCGGAGGAGGAAAAGGTTTTCCTTGAGGAAATGATCCGCTGCCCGGCAATGAAGGAGCATATTCTCGAGCATAAGGATGAATATGATCTTCTGATTGCTATGCCTTATATGTTTACTCCGGTGGTGGAATGTGCCCGCATCTGTCCCGAAAAGACTGTGCTGATACCATGTCTGCATGATGAGGCGTATGCCCATCTGAAGGTATATCGGGATGCGTTTTCCCATGTCCGGGGAATGATTTTTCTTTCCGAGCCGGAAAGCCGGACGGCGGATACTCTGTTTGGGGTCCATGGTCCGCTGTTCCGGGTCATTGGTCTGGGAGTCGATACAGAAAGAACAGGTGTAGCGGAGCGATTTCGAAGGAAATTCGGCATTAAGGATCCATTTTTGCTCTATGCAGGCAGAAAAGCCTTTGGAAAAAAAGTGGATGAATTGGTCCGTAATTTCATTTACTATAAACGACGAAACCCTTCAGAACTGAAGCTGGTGCTGCTGGGCGGCGGGGAA
>CACYNZ010000443.1 GCA_902775835.1 uncultured Eubacteriales bacterium
CGGTCCATCAGGGCACCGATCATGCGGATGGATGTATACACACCTTCAATGTCCTGCGCATCACTGATCACGATCTGAATGCCGGCCGCGGCCAGCGCATCCACCTGCTCAGTGGTCTGGGCCATGGTGGACATGAGCACCACCTGGGGCTCAAGGGCAATGATTTCTTCAATATTGGTATTGTAGCCGGACTGCACCGACGGCTTCTCCAGCACGGAAGCGGGATAGTCGCAGTACTCACCGCGTCCCACCAGCGCGTCCTCACAGCCCAGCGCGCACAGAATCTCGCAGTCGGCAGCCGTCAGCGCCACAATCCGGGTAGCCGGTGCGGTCAGCGTAATCTCGCGGCCCATCATGTCTGTCACAGTCACAGGTGCATTCTCGGCACCGGCCGTGCCCAGGGCAAACAGCAGCACCGCAGCGACGATCAGCAGCAATTTTTTCATAAACCAGTTTCCTCCATATTTTTGATCAAATGAAACAGCGAGGGCGCCATGGCGTCCCTCCCCGGAGGAACACTGAAAAAGCCATAGAATAATGGCCAGATAGCGTTTCCCATCCCCAGGGGCAGCTTTCGGTGTAAACAGGTCTCCCGGCTTGGCCTCATCCTACTTGTGCACCTTCCCGCGCCTCCCTGCCCTTTCCAGGGCATCAGGCTGCACAGTGGCATCATCGCACGTTCGTCCGCTTCACGGTTACTGGGATAGCCCGGAAATTACATCCGCGTTCCCATGACAGGTTTCGGGCGGACCGGCAGCAGTCCTTCCCCAAACCTGCCGCGCATTGCTGCGCAGATACACCGGCTATTCATCTGTCACGGATCATTATACTATGAACGCCCATTGTGCGGCAAGGCAGAAAACCACGTTCCGAAAGGCCGGTTTGCATTGACGAATCCGCTTATCGTGAACTATACTTCATTCCTAAACCTTTCTGTGAGGTGAACGGTTCTTGTCCTTTGCTTTTATTTTCAATTCCATTATCCTTGGCGCAGGACTGGCCATGGATGCCTTCTCTGTTTCCGTGGCCAACGGACTGCGCAAACCGGATATGCCGCTTCGCGAAAAGCTGCTGATTTCAGGCGTCTTTGCCTTTTTCCAGTTCCTCATGCCGCTGATCGGCTGGTTCTGCGTGCATACCGCCCTGCACTATTTCCGGATCATTCAGCCTGTGATTCCCTGGACCGCCTTTCTGCTCCTGCTCTACATCGGCATCGGCATGATCCGTGAAGCCCTGAAACCGGACGAAGACACGCACGCTGAAGATAAGCCGCTCACCTTTTCCGCCCTGATTCTCCAGGGCATTGCCACATCCATTGACGCGCTGTCCGCCGGATTCACCATCGCGGAATATTCCACGCTTCAGGCTCTGACGGCCTGCGCACTCATCGCCGTCACCACCTTCTGCATCTGTCTGCCCGGTGTCCGCCTCGGCAGCCTGGCCGGAGTGCGTCTGAGCCGCAAGGCCACCATTGTCGGCGGCTGCATTCTGATCATCATCGGCATCCGGGTGCTCCTTGACTTCCTGCTCGCCTGACAGGGAGCTGACAAAGGCTGCACGCAGCCCTGTTTCCAGCAACAGAAAATGCCGCGGAAATCATCATGGACTGATGCTTTCCGCGGCATTTCTCATATATGGCTTGTTCATCGGCCCGGGCCGGTTCACCTGTGACAGGTGCGCACCGGTTTTCAGCCGGACACCCTGCCCTGCTGCGGGGCGATGCCTGTCTCCTGTTTCCGGAGCTTTTCCAGCTTTTCCGCAAGCCTTGGGAAAAAGTCCGGCACGCTTTTGCAGTGAATGGCAATGCCCCGGGCAATGCCGGGCTTTGTCGGAATCCTGTACAGGTCTGCCAGGTGTCGTTCCAGGTTTTCCCAGTCCGGGATCACACTCCGGAAATAGGTTTCATAATCCTTTCCGAAATAGGCATAGGTGTCCCGGATGACGCAGGCATCTCCCTGCGTGACCCATTCCTCCTCATGACAGATGCCCCGGAACATGGCGGAATTCTCAGGGCCCTTTTCATCCCCGTCAAACAGGCAGTATACATGATAGCCATAAGCCCGGAACAGCCGCGCATACAGGGATATGCTGCTCTTTCCTTCACAGTTGATGATCTCCACGCCATGCCCGGGCAGGCTGAAGGAAATGCGCCGGAAGAATTCCGGCAGGGCACAGTATTCCGTGGCCCCCTCCACCAGAAGCACGGTCTCGGAAAACAGGCCCCGGAGCTGTTCTGTAAACAGGCGCGTGGCATAGAAATCCGTAATGCTTTCCCGGCTGATCCGCTTGCGGGATGCGCCGCTCTGAATGCAGAACTCATACAGGTCCGAAGGGCTCAGCTGCCGGGCATGGGAGATGCTGTTCTCCCGCCAGATGCGCACCAGTCCCTCCAGATGCCGCGCCTCGATAAAGTCCGTGGAATGCGTGGCGATCAGGACCTGCATGCCATGGCTGCACATATCGCAAAGGAACTCATGAAGCCATTTCTGAGCCAGGGGGTGCAGATGATTCTCAGGCTCTTCGATCATGAGAAGGAAATGATCTTCCGGAAACGTCTCGGTCCATGCACGGAAGATGGAGAGAATCAGCACCTGCTCCTCGCCTCTAGACAGCGCAGGGCCCTCGTCGAGATGCGTCTTCTCGGTCAGAAGAACACGCAGCACATTCCCGGCGCCTTCACTGCCTGCATGCGCATCCGTCTCCTGAAACGCAACAAACCCGGATAGACTGCCCTGCAGGGATTCGGTAAACGCCTGGCAGAATGACCCGTATTCCCTGCTGTGCCGGAACACGTCCCGGACGCTTTCCATGGCCTGGGAAAGCCCGGACTGCTGTTCATCGCCCAGGCGCTCCAGAATCCTTTGGATCAGGCGTTCCAGCAGACCGCCGTCCTCCGAAAAGGACACGCTGCGGTCCAGGCGCTGGCTGGAGCGCAGAAAGACGCTCT
>CACYNZ010000444.1 GCA_902775835.1 uncultured Eubacteriales bacterium
GACGTCACCTCGCGCAGCGCCCTGACCAGGTCGAACCGCTGCCTGGAGATATCCTGATACTCGTCCACGATCACATAGCGGAAGTTCAGCTTCTCATGCATATCCCGGGCTTCACGCAGGATCCGGGCTGACTCATTGATCATGTCCTGGAAGTCCACCGCGTGATGCTCGTGCAGAAATCGCTCATACTCCAGATAGCAGTCCCTGCATATGTACAGAAACAGCCGTGTGCGCTCATTCTTCGTGGCATGGAGCATCCGGTCAAACTCTTCCACGGTATACCCGTTGGTCTTGAAATTGACGATGAACCGGCACAGGAGTGCAACCAGGCGCCGGATATACCGGTTTTCCTCGGAAGCCACCAGTTTTTCCAGGACTTCCCTGCCGGACCGGGGCTTCAGTTCAAACCCGGCGTCCAGGAGCTGCTGCTGCAGATGCTCCAGCATCGTTCGCCCGTCCCGGTAGGCGGAAAACGTATAGATCAGTTTCGTCCCGTGCTTCCTGTGCAGAAGGATCTTGTCATTGACTGCCTTCTTGTAGCTTTCCAGCGCGTCCCGGGAATACCGGTCATTCCGGCCGTCCTCCGTGATCCCGAAATGCTCAATGTATGCTGTCTTCTCGCCCTGCATGATCCGGAAGTCCGGGGTATAGGGCTTGCGCGCATACTCAATATGGTACGGATACAGCGGTTCATACTCGTAGTCCAGGGTATGCAGATACAGGAAATTGGCAATCTCGACCTCTTCACGCGAGCGCAGCATCTCGCTCTGGATCGTTACCATTTTCCTCGTCTTCACATCCAGAATCTGCTTCTGATAGGCATCCAGTTCCCCGCGCATGGACACGAACCGGGAGCCGGCAATATGATTGAAGAAGGCATTCAGGTCCTGGCCCTCAAACGGCGCATCAAAATATGTGCCGAAAAAAAGGATCAGCCGGTTGACCATGCTTTCATTGCGCAGCACCGAGCTGCGCAGGTAATCCCGGATCACATAATACAGCCGGCTTTCTTCCACAATGTTCATTTTCTCCGGGTTCTGCTTATGCATGATGGCATTCCCGGTGGAGTGGAACGTGGCAATGGGGCAGGGAAGCTTCAGCTCATTCTGGATATGCTGTCTGAGTTCATTCACGGCCTTGTTCGTAAAGGAGATGATCAGGATCTGGGCCGGGTCAATCCCCTGACGTTCCACCAGATACCGGACCTTGGCCGCCACGGTTGTCGTCTTTCCGGCACCGGCGCCTGCCACCACCAGGCAGTAGTCCTCATCGGTCAGAACCACCTCGCGCTGATTGTCATCCAGCCGGATGCCCGGATCACAGGCATCCAGAATATGATCCAGATACTCCTTTTCTGCTTCCATGGTCCTGCGGACATATTCCGCGTTCCGCGCTTCCATGGCACCCGGGAATGTATCGTACTTTTCCAGTGTTTCCTGTACGCTCTGCACGGAAACGCCCCTGCGCCGGCAGAACGCGGTCAGTGTCCCGCTCTTTTCCAGGGTCCGGAACCAGCGGATCAGGGCACTGGCCTGCTCCAGCCTTGACTGATATTCGCTCCGGGCAACATAGTGATCCGAGTCCAGAAGGCTCTGCATGAACTGCGCCAGGACATTCAGTTCCGTGACTTCTTCCGGCAGGGGCTGGCTGCGGTGTATCTTCATGCCCTGAAAAAGATTCTGCAGCCATTCCTGCAGGGATGCCTTCCTTCGCATGCGCACAGCCTCCTTTCTCCGGTATGCCAGTTCCGTATATCCATGTCCGCTCATTGTCCGGACATTCTGCCCGGTACCTGCGGGATCTATCATACCATATTTTTCGGCTCATTCCACATAAAAGCGCCCCTGTGAGGCGCCTGAATCGTGGAATCAGTACCAGTCGTGTTTCTCGCCGCGGTCCAGTGCGGCCATGCGTTCCATCTCCGCATCCGTCAGCTCAAACCCGAACAGGTCCAGGTTTCACGGATATGCTCCGGATTGGACGAGCCCGGGATCACCACCACCCCGCGCTGCAGGTCCCAGCGCAGGATGACCTGGGCTGCGGAAACCTGATGCGCCTGAGCAATCTCCACAATGGTGGGATCCGTCAGAAGTTCCCGGGTATACCCGCGCCCGCCCAGCGGATACCAGCACTGCACAACGATTCCCTTCTCCTGGATGAAATGCGGACAGCAATGGACGCCTCTCCCTTCAGCGGCGGGGAAGAGGGGAAAAAGCTGGAAGCTGCAGGCCTTGATGAGATTACGATCATGGATTCCGCCGGTACCATGCTTCCGGATCAGGTGGCTGTTTATACAGAGAAGCTTAGTAAGGCAGTTTCCATTCCAGTGGCATTTCACTGCCATAATAACCTGGGACTTTCTGCGGCCAATGCAATTGCTGCGTATCAGAATGGCGCCAAGATTCTTGACTGCGGCCTGATGGGAATGGCAAGAAGTGCCGGAAATCTCGCCACAGAAGTTTGCATGGCCATCATGCAGCGTTACGGTGAGATGAAGGAATATGACATGTATAAGATGCTTGACTTCATCGAGAACAGGCTGCAGCCGGCGATGGAGAAGCATGGATACCACAATCCGATCAAGCCGCTGGATCTTGCACTCGGTATTTCCGGATGTCACTCCAGTTTCGTGAAGAGGTTTAAGGCAGTTGCCGCAGAGAAGCAGGTGAATCTGTTCCGATTGATTATTGAGGTCTCTGCGATTGATCAGAAAAAGCCGTCTGAAGAGTTAATGCGTCAGGTGGCAGATAAGATCAGGGCTGAGATCTGATTCGGCTGAAAGAACGTGTGAGGTGGTTCACAACGGATCGACAGATAGAACAAGATCTGTCGGTCCGTTTTTTGAAATTGCAGGAATTGTCGGATCTGGCATATAATTATAAAAATGATGTACGACAGCATCAGAGCGGTGCTTTTCATTTCGACCTTGTAAAGCGCTGATATGTAA
>CACYNZ010000445.1 GCA_902775835.1 uncultured Eubacteriales bacterium
CCCTGGAAATGCTCCAGGAAGCCGAACGGCCTGTGATTTATGCCGGAGGCGGTATTCGTCTGGCGGGCTGCACAGAACTGTTTCATCGCGTGGTGAACCGGATGGGCATTCCGGTGGTGACCTACTGGAACAGCATTGACCTGATGGAGACGGACGATCCACTCTACTGCGGACGCGGCGGGAATATGGGAGATCGTGCCGGGAATTTTGCCGTACAGAACAGCGATCTCGTGCTGGCTGTGGGCACCCGCATTTCCATCCGGCAGACGGGCTATAAGTTTGCGTCCTGGGCGCGTGCTGCCCGGGTGATCATGGTGGACGCGGACCGGGCGGAACTGAAAAAGCCCACGATTCACGTGGACCTTCCCATCTGGGCGGATGCGGCGGATTTTCTGTCCAGGCTCGAAGCGCGTCTGCCTTCAGGGCCCTTTGCCAGTGACGCATGGCGCGGACAGTGCCGGAAATGGAAGGAACGGTATCCGGTGGTGACCGAGGAACAGAAGGCTTTTGACGGCGGGTATGCGAATGTCTATGCGGCCATGGATATTCTTTCATCCGCACTGCCGGAGGGCAGTCTGACGGCCGTGTCGAACGGCGCGTGCTGCGTGGCCGGGCATCAGACATGGAAAATCCGGCACGGAAGCCGGTTTATCATCAACAATGCTGTGGCTTCCATGGGATACGGACTGCCTGCAGCAATCGGACTTTGCGTGGCTGCCGGACGGAAAGATGTCATCTGTATGGAGGGCGATGGATCCATTATGATGAATCTGCAGGAACTGCAGACCATTGTCACCAACCGCCTTCCCGTAAAGGTGTTTCTCATCAATAACCAGGGCTATCACAGTATCCGGATTACCCAGACCAATCTGTTCAGCCATCATACCAAAGTGGGAATCGGCCCTGAAAGCGGAGACCTGAGTTTCCCGGACTACGCGAAAATAGCGGATGCGTTCGGGTATCCTTACCGCAGAGCCTGTTCAAACCGTGAGGTGCAGGAATGCATCGACTGGGCACTGAAAACGGAAGGATTCACCTTCTGTGAGATTATGACGGACACAAAGCAGGTATGGGAGCCCAAGTCCAGCGCGCGCCGTCTGGAAGACGGGTCGCTGGTGAGTCCGCCGCTGGAAGACCTCGCGCCCTTCCTGCCGAGGGAAGAGCTTGCGGAGAACATGTATATTCCGATGGAGGACGAGTGATGACTGAGCGCGGCACCGCTGTGATTACCGGGCCCACCGGGGCCGTAGGCACTGCTCTGACAGAGGAACTGCTGGAAGCAGGCTGGAAAGTCTATGCTGTTACGCATCCCGCGTCCAGGCGGACGGATTCCATTCCATCGGGTGCGCACCTTCTGAGCCTTGACCTGTCCGAGATGGGCGCGCTGCCTGAAAAGGTGGGGCATGCGGATGCATTCTTTCATCTCGGATGGCGTGGAACGATCGGACCGGGACGCAATGACATGCGCATGCAGGAAGCGAATATCCGGGCAAGCCTTGATGCTGTGGAAGCTGCCAGGGATATGGGATGCGAAGTGTTTGTCGGCGCAGGCAGTCAGGCAGAGCATGGCCGGATTGAAGGCCGGATGTGTGCGGACAGCCCGTGCGCCCCGCTTAACGGGTACGGGATTGCCAAGCTCTGTGCAGGACAGATGACACGGATTCACTGCCGGGCATTCGGCATCCGGCATGTATGGGCCAGAATCCTGAGCGTGTATGGTCCTCATGATAATCCCAAAAGCGTCATTCCCATGCTCATGGAAGCGCTCAGGCGCGGGGAAGACATGCCGCTCACAGCCGGTGAGCAGGAATGGGATTACCTGTTTTCCCATGATGCGGCCAGAGCCCTGATTGCCCTTGCCGGATCCGGAAAGGACGGGCATATCTATCCCGTGGGTTCCGGTCAGGTCAGAACACTCCGGAGCTGCTTTGAACTGGTGCGGGACATGATGGCCCCGGGACGGGCGCTCAGACTGGGGGAACTGGAGTATCCGGCGGGCCAGGTGATGCACCTGGAGGCGGACATCAGCGGGATCCGGCAGGATACCGGATGGAAGCCGCAGGTTCCGTTTGAGGAAGGCATCCGGAGAACCGTAGAGGCGCTGAGGCGCGAATGAAGGAAAGGACACGACATGGAAGCACAACGGAAAAAACTGGTGAGCATCATGGTTCCCTGCTACAACGAAGAGGAGAATGTGGTCCCCATATCCCAGGCGATCGTCAGGCAGATGGAAGAACTCACCCAGTATGACTATGAACTGCTCTTCATTGACAACTGCTCCACGGACCATACGCGGGATCTTCTGCGCGTGATCTGCTCAAGAAATCCGAGGATCCGTGCCATTTTCAATGTGAAGAATTTCGGACAGTTCAACAGCCCTTACTATGGACTGTGCCAGACAAGCGGGGACTGTACCATATCCATCTGCGCGGACTTCCAGGATCCGGTGGAAATGATTCCGGAATTCCTGAAATACTGGGAAGAAGGCTATCAGATCGTTTGCGGCATCAAGACAAGCTCTAAGGAAAACAAACTGATGTACCGTCTGCGTGGCCTGTATTACAAGATGATCCGCAAGTATTCTGCTGTTGACCAGATTGAGCAGTTTACCGGGTTCGGCCTGTATGACAAAAGTTTTCTGGATGTACTGCGCCGCCTGGAGGATCCGACACCCTTTATCCGCGGAATTGTCGCCGAGCTGGGTGGAAAGCGGAAAGAAGTCCCGTATGAACAGCCCAAAAGACGCGCCGGAAAAACGCATAATAATCTGTATACATTATATGACGCTGCAATGCTGTCGATCACCAGTTATACAAAGGCGGGAATGCGTATTGCTGTTTTTGGCGGCGCTTCTCTGGCACTGGTTTCACTGCTGATCGGTATATATTATCTGATTATGAAGCTTGTATACTGGGACAGGTTCAATGCGGGCCAGGCACCACT
>CACYNZ010000446.1 GCA_902775835.1 uncultured Eubacteriales bacterium
ATCCGGTCGGCCATCTTGGCCACCACGCCCATGTCATGCGTGATAAGCACAATGGACGTATTCGTCTTTTCCTTGAGATCATTCATAAGGTCAATGATCTGCGCCTGGATGGTGACGTCCAGAGCTGTGGTGGGCTCATCCGCAAACAGGACTGCGGGATCGCAGATCAGGGCCATGGCGATCATGATGCGCTGGCGCATGCCGCCGGAGAGCTGATGCGGATACCGCTTCATGTTGGCCTCCGGATTGGGCAGGGAGATCAGACGCAGAATGTTCAGCGCCTTTTCCCGGGCCTCCGCGCGGCTTACCCTGTGATGCCGCAGATAGGCTTCCGTGATCTGGCGTCCCACCTGCATGGTGGGGTTCAGAAAGGTGAACGGATCCTGAAAGATCATGCTCATGCGGTTGCCCAGGATCTCCCGGGTTTCCTTTTCGCTCAGGCGCAGGATATCCCTGCCCTCGAACAGCACCTGTCCGCCGCGCACGGAACCGTTGGTGTGGGAGTTCAGGCCCATGGCGGTCTTTACCGTCACGGACTTGCCGCAGCCGGACTCGCCCACAATCCCCACCGTCTCCCGGCGGTTGACATGGAAGGATACCCCGCGCACAGCCTGCACGCTTCCGGCGTACATGTCAAAGGTGACCACCAGGTCTTTTACATCCAGTATTCTTTCTTCCATGATGTTCACCTCAGCTGCGAAGTTTCGGGTCCAGGGCGTCTCTCAGTCCGTCACCCACCAGGTTGAAGCACAGCATGGTGATGCCGACCATGACGCAGGGAATGATGAACTGATAGGGATAGTAGCGGAAGTTCTCACCGGCGGACTTGATGAGCTGTCCCCAGGACGGGGTGGGCGGCGTCACGCCCAGGCCGATGTAGCTCAGGAATGCTTCATAGAAGATCACGCTGGGAATGCTCATGGTGATGCCCACCACGCGGATGCCCAGGGTATTGGGGATCAGGCGCCTGACGATGATCCACCAGGCCGGGGCACCCATGGTCTCGGACGCGGTCACGAAATCGCGCGCCTTGATCTGAAGCACCAGTCCGCGGGTGGACCTTGCCGCGCCCATCCAGCCCGTGAGCGACATGGCCACGATCAGGGTCATGACGCTTCCGGAACCGAACACGAGCATGAGCAGGATCATGTAGATCAGGCTCGGAATGCCCATGAGCACATCGATCATGCGCATGATCACCGTGTCCACCCAGCCGCCGAAGTAGCCGGAGACACCGCCGATGAGCATGCCGATGACTTCCGGAATCAGCGTGGCCAGAATGGCGATGAGCAGGGAGATGCGGCCGCCTTCCCATATGCGGGTCCAGATATCGCGTCCCATGTTGTCCGTGCCGAACCAGTGCACTGCATTCGGACTCTGGTTCAGGGCGGAATAGTCATTGGAACGGTAGTCAAACTCATTGAACATGGGACCGAACAGCACCAGAAGCACCAGAAGGAAGATCACGATCAGGCTGATCACGGCCGTCCGGTTCTTGCGGAAGGTCCGCCATACGTCCTTCCAGTAGGTCGTCTGCTTCCGGGCAATGTCCGCATCCACACCGGAGGGCGGGGGCAGTTTTTCAAAATCGTCATCCAGAAATACGGTTTCCTTAACATCCGACATGTCTTACGCCCCCTTTCCGGCTTTTTCACGGATCCGCGGATCCAGCAGTCCATAGGCCACGTCCACCAGAAGATTCATGGTCACCAGGAACGTGCCGTAGAAGACCGTCAGACCCATGATCAGAGGATAGTCCAGGTTGGTGATGGAGTCCACGAAATACCTTCCCAGACCCGGGATCAGGAACATGCTCTCCACCACGAAGGAACCCATCATGATCCCGGCGATCCCGGGACCAAGCCCGGTGACAATGGGCACCAGGGAATTCTTCACCTCATGCCGCATGACCACCTGGGCCGGATTCAGGCCTTTGGCCCGGGCCGTGATGATGTAGTCCTGCGTCATGACGCCCAGCATGCTGGCGCGCATGGACCGGGTTTCTCCCGCCACTGTGCCGAGCCCCAGCACAATAGCCGGCATGATCATCTTGTCCGGACTCCCCCAGCCCACCACCGGGAGCCATTTCAGCTGCACCCCGAAAAAATACCGCATCAGCGGTCCGAGAACCATGCTGGGCAGGGCAATGCCCAGCACTGCCACCAGCATCAGCAGATAATCCGGCCACCGGTTCCGGAACTGGGCACAGAGTATGCCGAAAAGCAGCCCGATCATGACACTGAAAAACAGGCTGGTCAGTCCCAGCTGCGCCGAAACAGGGAACGCTTCGCGGATAATGTCCACCACGCTGCGTCCGGCCTTTTTCAGGCTCCACCCGAGATCCCCGTGCAGAAGATTGCCCATATAGCGGAAATACTGTTCCATGACCGGCTTGTCCAGGCCGTAGTATTCCCGCTGCTTTTCCTGCACCGCCGCCTTGGTGGTCAGGCTCGCAAAGGGATCGCCCGGAATCAGCTTCATCAGAAAAAACGTGGCTGTAGCCAGCACAAAAACCGTAGCCAGTGCAATGATGACCTTATTGAGTATATATCTGCCCATGCTGTCCTCGATTTCTCATGAAAAGAAGGAGCCTATCCGTTCTCCGCAGCAACGGATGCGGACAGGCTCCCGCTTTCATACCATATAGTTTACTTGGTTACGCCGCGCAGATCCAGATCGCCGCCATCGGTGACAAAGTAGCCCTGCAGGCCTTCTGCGGTCACCACATAGGTGGCATCCCAGCCCAGAATCAGGCACATGCAGTTCTCGCAGAAATACTTTTCCAGGTTTGCATAATTGGCAAGACGCTCGTCCAGGGTCGGAGAGGTCACAGCCGCATTATACAGCGCATCGAATTCCGGATCCGCATAGCCGCGCAGCGGAGAGGGGTTGGAGCTCTGGAAACCATCCAGATAGGATTCGCAGGCATCGGGAACGGAG
>CACYNZ010000447.1 GCA_902775835.1 uncultured Eubacteriales bacterium
CACTGCTGCCCTCTCCTTCTGTGTTCAATTTCACGGATTTCATCACGGAGATCATGCAGACCAGGCGCTGGCAGAAGAACGCCAAAGTGTACTATCAGATCACAAGAAAGAAAGGCGCTCCCGTTTTCGTCACGGGCGCCAGCGACCTGTGCGATCCCGGAGAGCGCGTCATTGTGCATGACGAGAAAACGGGCACTGATGAACCCGGTTTCGTGATCAGCCTGTTCGTGAGTTCTCCCTATAATCTGTTTTTCCGGAACTCGCTTCCGCGTATCAACAAGCGTTACACGATTCTCCGGCGCGCCCGCCCGGAGGACACTGTAGACAGTTCGGAGCCCGTATGAGAAAACTGCTGTTTTTTGATCTGGACGGCACCCTGTTCGTCAACGGCACCCAGACGTTTCCGGACTCGGTTCCGGAAGCGCTGAACCGCGCCCATAAAAAGGGACACCTGCTGTTCCTGAACACCGGCCGTGTCCCCTGCCATCTCCCGCCTGTCCTGGACAGTCTGCCCCTGGACGGCCGCATCTGCGGATGCGGCGCCCATATCCAGCTGGGAAGCAGACTGCTCCGGAGCTTTTCCCTGGACCATGCCCAGTCCATGCAGACGCTTGAGCTCTTCCGCTCAGCCGATATACCCGCCTTTTTCGAGGGCCGCAGCCGTATTTCCTTTGACCCGCTGCTCCCCCGGACGCCCTGGACGGACAGTCTTTCCCGCCTGTGCCGGGACATGCATATCCTGGGTTCCTGTTCAGACCCCGACTTTACGTTCATCAAGTTTTTCGCCTTCACGGATGACGAGGACCGGATCCGTGAAATAGCCAGGTGCGCACCCGTCAGTTTCCAGTGCGTGAACCGCGGCGGCTCACCCTGCGGCTGGGAGGGCGTTCCCCTGGACTTTTCCAAGGGCCGGGCCATTGCCGAGACCGCACAGGCCCTGGGCGCATCCATAGAGGACTGCATTGCCTTCGGCGACAGCAGCAACGACCTGGCCATGCTGGAAGCCTGTCCGATTTCCGTCGCCATGATGAACGCGCCTGAGCACGTAAAAAAGGCCTGCACCATTGTGACAGACCTGCCGGAGCAGGACGGTATCCTGCATGCCATGGAGCGTCTTAAACTCATATAATCAGTGAAAGGATGAAGAAACCATGTCAGCCATGACCCTTCAGCTGCTCGGCGACTCCATTACCCAGGGCGCCGGTGCTTCCACTTATGACAAATGCTATGCCGCCCTGCTCGAAAGCGAATGGGGCTGGCACGTCATCAACGGCGGAATCGGGGGCACCCGGATTGCACGCCAGACCAAGCCCTCAGAGTTCCCGGAGTATGATCAGGATTTCTGCATGCGCGCAGACGCACTGGACGGAAAGGCAGACGCGCTGGTCATTTTCGGCGGTGTCAATGACTGGGGCCACGGCGACGCGCCGCTGGGCCAGCCCACGGACCGGGATGTGTATACCTTCTACGGCGCGCTGCATCATCTGTATGAGACCGTATGCCTGAAATACATCGGAAAGCCCATTCTTGTGGTCACTCCGCTGCGCACACTCGGGGATGAAAAGGCCAACGCCGAGGGCAAAGCCCCGCTTCTGGCCTACAGAAACGCCATTCTGGAAGTCGCTCTGCGCTTCTCCCTGCCGGTCCTGGATCTGTACGCCACAGGCGGGTTCCAGCCGGAGTACCCGGAAGTCCGCAACCTGCTCATGCCCGACGGCCTGCACCCTTCCGATGCCGGCCACCGCATCGTGGCACGCCGGATTCACCGCGCCCTTTCTCTTCTGTAAGTCCCGGGAGCTTCGGCTCCCTTTTTTCATGCTCTTTTATTCGATCACCTGAATGTCATTGCTGGGCAGCTGATCCGCCTGAGCGCGCATATCCAGGATACGGAAAAAGGTCGATCCGCCCTGCATCCTGCAGCGTTCCAGCCTGGCTTCCCTTGTATGATCCAGCACAATGCCGCAGCCCTGAAGTGTTTCCATGCACACCTCAAGTACCCGCACATCCCTGCATCCGCCGAAGCAGAGCAGATCTCCCTCCGCCTTCAGCGTCAGCCCCTGCACCTTCACATGTTCGCACTGGTCCAGATACAGAAGCGCTGTATCCGGTTTTCCCGCGTCTCCGCCGCAGATGCTGCCTTCGCCATGGATATGCAGTCCATGGCAGTTCAGGGCGTAGAGAAAAATCCCGGACGGCTTGCCCGTGTCCAGAACTTCCGCCTCTTCTCCGGCTTCATGCGGCGGGCGGTCCGGACAGAACAGGTGATGTGCCCGCGCCTGCAGCACGCTTCCTTCCTCCAGGCAAATGTCCACGCCGGAGCGCAGGATCAGGAAACGGCTCAGGTAGGTCTTCCCACTGCTGAGCAGTACTTCCCCGCCGCCGCAGGCACAGCAGGCATTGATGGCCTCCTGGATGGCTGGCCCGTCATCATGCACGCCGTTTCCCAGCGCGCCGAAGATTTCCGGATGCATGACCATGACATTTCCTCCCCGTTCATGCAGTCTTACCAGGCGCACAGGGCGATCAGGAACTGGGCCGCGTAATACGTGACCATGATCACCACGCCGTACCATCTGCTCTTGATGTTCAGCGCCATGCGCACGCCGATCATCACATCTGACAGCACAAACAGCAGTCCGCCTGCCATCATGCGCGGGTTCAGGCTGGAAGCCAGGGCCGCCATGGTACAGAGCACCGCGGCATAGCAGAGAAACAGCGGTGCCTGGTCCAGGCGCTTCCTCAGAAAGAACCAGAGCACGGAAATCACGCCGAAAAGCACCAGGAACACCCAGAGCGACAGGGACCGCACATGACCGGTCAGCACATAGGCGATGCAGTACAGGATATGTCCCAGTCCGAAGGTGCCCATGCCCGGTATGAACCGGAACTCCAGGATCCAGTCCGCCGCCGTGCACACCCCGAGCCCGAGAAACAGG
>CACYNZ010000448.1 GCA_902775835.1 uncultured Eubacteriales bacterium
AGCCTTGATGCTGGTGCTCAGGGCTTCGTCGCCCAGGGTGGCGCTCACGGTATCCACCTTCTGCTGGGTCAGGACCAGAGGCAGGGCACCGGACTGAATCTGGGCGGCAATGGTCTTGGCGCGCTCTTCAGAGCCCATGCCGTTGATGACGCCGCTGCCGTTGGGGATGACGCTCTGCACGGTAGGCGCGATCAGGAGCTCGTTGTCCAGGTAAATGGAAATGGTCTTGCCGATGCTCTTGCCGGTCATGTCCGCGAACAGGGCGGCACCCTCGCTGTTCAGGGTGAAGGCCACCTGATGGTCGCCGTCAGCATAGAAGTAGGTAGCGGTCTGCACCTGCTTGCCGGTCATGAACTCCTGGCCGTTGGGATCACGGAAGGACAGTTCAGCGGGCGTTCCGATGAGGTCCAGCACGGCCTGCGGATCGGTGACGTCCGGGATTTCCACGCGGATACCTGTGCCGTTGTTGATCTTCTGCACGGTGCTCTCGGGATAGCCCTTGTCCGTCAGACGCTGCTGGATAACACCGATGGTGCCGTCCATCAGGGCGTCGAAGCTGCCCTCGATATCCTCGGGCTGCTCAGCACTGTATTCCACATACACACCGCCGCGCAGGTCCAGACCCAGAGCCAGGCTCTCGGGCCAGTTGTCCGCATTGGTGGTGGGAATCCAGGGCAGAAGACGGTACAGCCCGCGGCCGTCCAGCTTCATGCCGTTCAGACCCAGAAAGCCGGCGCACAGCGTCAGCACCAGCAGAATGCACAGGCCGATAATCGCCCGGGTTCTGCTGTTGGTGTTCTTCTTTTTCCTGCTCATACAGCAATCTTCCTCCAAATATTGTAATGTGTTTCGGGTACGCGGGAAAGCCTTCCGGCTATCCCGGCATGCCTTCCGGCGGACACACCCAGTACACGCTCCTGTGCCAGGTCCAGCGGCTCAGAAGCTGTCCGTTGCCGTCACCGGCCAGGGCCGGCAGCGTCACTTCGCAGCGCTCGCCTGCCGCCCGGGCATGCTCCCGTGGACCGGCATGCCAGTTCTGCTGCGCATAAGCGTCCGCCTGACCTCCGGGATCCCGCGCAAGCATGGCGGATTCCCCGGCATATGACGGCATCGTCTCGGGGGCTTCCTCCACCGGTCCGCGCACCAGGCTGCGGCCCGCCAGCACAAGAAAAAAGAGAAACAGAGCGCACAGAAGCATTCGTCCCTGCCGCATAACTGTTCCTCCCCTTTCAAAAAGCAAAACTAGGAAGGATTATAGTAACCTTACGGCTTTCCGTCAAGTTTTTCCTGTGTCTGCGCCACCAGATACGCCATCCCCGGCACAAAACTTCAGCCCATGGAAAAAGGGAAGCGGTTTCCCGCTTCCCCGTATCTCAGTAGGCCTTGGCAAAGTACATGACCTTTTTCGCCTGCTTGCCGCAGCACACGCAGGTTTCGCCGCGCCAGTACTTTTCCTGGTCGAAGGGCATGTTTCTGGAGCTTGCGTTGAACTTTTCCTTGATCTCGTCCTCGCAGGCCCGTTCGCCGCACCACATGGCGCGCGCAAAGCCGGTCTCCACAGCCTTGCCCAGCTCTTCCATGTTGCTGACTTCCACCGTGCGCGCATCCCGGAAGGCCTTGGCCTGGCGGAACAGCTCGGCCTGGATCTCACTCAGCAGATCACGCAGGTGATCGCAGATGTTCTCCAGGGGCATGGTGGTCTTTTCGCACAGATCGCGGCGGAACACAGTCACGACGCCGTTCTCCAGATCCCGGGGACCGACTTCGAGACGCACCGGGACGCCCTTGAGCTCCCAGTCGTTGAATTTGAAGCCGGCGCTCACGGTGTCGCGGTCGTCCAGCTTCACGCGGAAACCGGCGGCCTTCAGGTCCTCGAACAGCTTGTTGCAGGCCTCGGTGACGCCGGGCTTGTGGCTGGCGATGGGCAGGATCACGGCCTGGATCGGGGCAATCTGCGGAGGCAGGCGCAGGCCGCGCTCATCGCCGTGGGTCATGATGATGGCACCGATGAGACGGGTGGAAGTGCCCCAGCTGGTCTCGTAGGCATACTCCAGCTTGCCGTCCTTGTTCTGGAACTGGATGTCATAGGCTTCGGAGAAGTTGGTGCCGAAGTTATGGCTGGTGCCGGCCTGCAGGGCCTTGCCGTCCTGCATCATGGCTTCCATGGAATAGGTGGCGCGGGCACCGGCGAACTTTTCCTTTTCACTCTTCTGGCCCACGTACACCGGCAGGGCCAGCACATTCTCTGCCACTTCGCGGTAGACTTCCAGCATCTTCAGGGTTTCTTCCTGGGCTTCCTCAGCAGAGGCATGCAGGGTATGACCTTCCTGCCACAGGAACTCGGAGGTTCTCAGGAACGGACGGGTGGCCTTCTCCCAGCGCATGACGGAGCACCACTGATTGTATTTCATGGGCAGGTCACGCCAGGTCTGGACCCACTTGGAGAACATGGAGCAGAAAATGGTTTCCGAGGTCGGACGCACTGCCAGACGCTCCTGCAGCTTTTCCTGACCTCCCTGGGTGACCCAGGCAACTTCAGGCGCAAAGCCTTCCACATGCTCGGCTTCCTTGAGCAGCAGGCTTTCGGGGATCAGCATGGGAAAATAGACATTCTCATGCCCGGTTTCCTTGAAGCGCCGGTCCATTTCCGCCTGGATGCGCTCCCAGATGGCATATCCATAGGGCCGGAAGATCATGCAGCCTCTGACCGGGGCATAGTCGCACAGTCCGGTCTGGGTAATGACATCCGTGTACCACTGGGAAAAATCCTCATTGCGGGGGGTGATGTGGGTTACAAACTCCTGTTTCTTGTCTGCCATGAACGTTTCTCCTCCTTCATTCCGGCAAAGACCCAAAAAAGCCTTCGCCCTTTACATATGCATGCAGGGACGAAGGCTGTATTTCAGCTTTCGCGGTACCACCCGGCTT
>CACYNZ010000449.1 GCA_902775835.1 uncultured Eubacteriales bacterium
CAAACTAACCAAAGACAAACTCCATGCATTCAGTTCACGGTATTGCGCTGCCGGGCAGCGCATTCTTTTTCCAGAAAAGTTAGCTTAAACTAACTAGAGGTGAAGTCCATGAACACGATGACCCTAGTGCAGCAGTGCGCTCCGACCATGGCCAGGCTGAAGACCGGAAGTCTCTTCACCTGTGCATTTCCGGGCCTCCGGGAGATGCGCGAAGAGATCCGGAATCTCAACCGGATACTGGTACCCAGGGGACTGGTGGTGCTTCCCCTGAGATACTGCTCCGGGAGAGGGCTGATCTACATGTACAGGCCGGGGATGCTGAGGGAGGACCTGAAACGGCCGGAAGCCGCGGCTCTCCTGAAAGAATGCGGATACAGGGACACGGACCCGGTTTCCTGCATTCGCTGTCTGATCGGCCGTCTGTCGTCGGAAGAGGAGTTTCCCCATGAAATCGGACTGTTCCTGGGGTATCCTCCGGAAGATGTGGACGGATTCATGCACAGAAGGGATGAGTGTCTCTGCTGCGGTCTCTGGAAGGTTTATGGGAATGTGGACCATGCAATGGCGTGCTTTGAGCGCTGCAGGAAATGTACCTGCGATTATCTGGAACGCTGCCGGGAGGGTCAGTGTCTGGCCAGCCTGGTAGTCGCATCATGAAAAAGGAGAGACAGGAACATGAGCAAAGTGGCAGTGGTGTACTGGTCGGGAACCGGCAATACGAAGGCAATGGCGGAAGAAGTGGCGGAAGGCGCACGTCAGGCCGGAGCGGAAGTGACGCTTCTGGAAGTGGAAAGCGCGGGAAGCATGGACGGCTTTGATGCGGTGGCCATGGGCTGCCCCGCCATGGGTGCCGAAGAATTGGAGGACAGCGTGTTTGTGCCCTGGCTTTCCGGCGTGGAGGCCTCTCTGGCGGGCAGAAAGGTGGCGCTTTTCGGCTCCTACGGCTGGGGCGACGGCGAATGGATGCGCCAGTGGGAAAACCGCTGTGCCGGCGTGGGCATTCAGCTGTGTGCGGAAAGCGTGCTTGCCAATGAAGCACCCGATACGGATGCGGTGGCAGCCTGCCGGGCACTTGGCACGGCTCTTGCCTGAGAAATAGCAGGTGTTCCGCTTTCCGGATGAGCGCCCTCTGCCGCGCAGGCGGCAGAGGACGGGAAGGGAGCACCGGGGAATATCCATGACATTTGCCTCTAGAGAAGACCGGGATGACGCGAACATCCCGGTTTTTTGCATGAAAAAACCGGCTTCCCCCAGAAGGGAAAACCGGTCGGGAATCAGGATCAGCGGAGCAGGAGGCCCACCAGCTTCTGGGAACGGGTCAGGAACGCGGTGATCTGATCTGCGTCCAGCGGCTGGGCCGCCATGCAGGCCAGGTCATAGATTTCCCGGCAGATGTCCTGGGTGAGCTCTTCCTCAGGATCCCGCCTGCTCAGTGCCTGAACGGTGGTGCTGCGGCGGTTGAGTACCAGCGTATAGCGGGCTTTCATGTCCTTCATGCGGTACATGTCGCGGAAACGGCGCATCTGTTCGTCTTCGGTGACCAGGGAGATCAGGTCCTCATTGGCCATGCTCTCCAGCTTCACTTCCAGGTTTTCATCCCCGATGGCCTTGCGGAACATGTTCTGCAGGTCCTCGGCGTTCAGGTCGCTGCCCTCATCGCTTTCCTTGGTCAGGCCTGTGAGGTCCGCGTCCACACGGACGAACTTGACGGAATCCTCGCCCTGGTTGTACTCCAGGAAGTTCAGGAAATGGGGATCAATAGGCGCGAAGTCCATGACGGCCACATCAATTCCCTGCTGGGTGTACAGGGCAATGCTGCCGGCCTGGCGCTGGGCATCCGTGGTATAGAAGATCTTCTTGTCGGTCTTTTCCGCATTGCGGTCCTTGAGCTCAGTGAGGGTCTTGAAGGTGCCGTCGGTGAGCTTGAAGAGGAGCACATCCTTGACGCCTTCATAGAACTTCTGCTCCGTGATGCAGCCGTACTTGACGAAGGGATGAATGTCATTCCAGTAGGTTTCATAGGACGCGCGGTCGTTGTTGAACAGGCTGACCAGTTTGTCGGAGACCTTCTTGGTGATATGCGAGGAGATCTTCTTGACATAGCTGTCGTTCTGCAGGAAGGAACGGCTCACGTTCAGCGGGATATCGGGGCAGTCAATGACACCCTTGAGCAGGGTCAGGAATTCAGGGATGATTTCCTTGATATTGTCAGCCACGAACACCTGACCGGAGAAGAGCTTGATTTCGCCGTCGCGCACGCCGAAGTCTTCCCGGAGCTTGGGGAAGTAGAGAATGCCCTTCAGGTTCAGCGGGTAGTCCACGTTCAGATGAATCCAGAAAAGCGGCTCATTGTAGTCGTGGAAGACCTGGGTGTAGAACTTCTTGTAGTCCTCGTCCTTGCAGTCGCCGGGCTTGCGCAGCCACAGAGGATTGGTGTCATTGATCTGTTCGGGCTTGGGATCTTCCATGACGGTTTCCATTTTCTGGGAGCCGTCCTCGTTCTTTTCATCCCCGACGGGCACCTTGCGCTCCACGGGCTTGGCCAGCACGGTGAAGTAGAGCCTGCGCAGGGTGTCCTCCTGGATCAGGTGGACCATCTCCTCGAACATGTCGAAGCCCTCGCGCTTGAACTCCACGATGGGGTTGCGCTGGCCGTAGGCCCTGAGGCCGATGCCGTCCCTGAGCTCGGTCATGGCGTCGATGTGGTCCATCCAGCGGCGGTCCACCGCGCCCAGCAGGGCCACGCGCTCGAACTCGCGCATGTCCAGGTTGGCGTCGGTCCACATCTTTTCCTTCAGGGCGTAGATGCGGTCGGCCCGCTCCTCGATGGCGGCCACAAGGCCCGCCTTGGTCTTGTCGGAAAGGGCGTCGTACACCGCCTTCACGCCACCGCGGTCGACGCACAGCTGCTCCAGGTACTCG
>CACYNZ010000450.1 GCA_902775835.1 uncultured Eubacteriales bacterium
GTGGCGGCTAACCGGCATGAGGAAAAGCAGGGAACCATCCTGTATTTCTCCAGCCCGGACGGCGTGGACTGGAAGTTCCTGGGCGAGATCGATGCCAGCTGTTCCGAGTACGGGCGCATGTGGGAATGCCCGGACTTCTTTGAACTGGACGGAAAACAGATTCTGATCGTGAGCCCCCAGGAAATGCATGCCCGGGAGGAATTCCACGCGGGCTACGGCACGGTGGCGATTCTCGGATCCTTTGATGAAAAGGAATGCCGGTTTGAGCGGGAATCCATTCAGCCGGTGGATCACGGCCTGACCTTTTACGCGCCGCAGACCACGCTTGCGCCCGACGGCCGCCGGATCATGATCGGATGGATGGACAACTGGGAGACCTGCAAGGAAGCGCCGCGCCGCCATCCCTGGTATGCGCAGATGAGTGTGCCCCGTGAGCTCTTTGTCCGGGACGGCCGGCTGATGCAGCGGCCTGTGCGGGAGATCGAGCGCATGTGGAAGGACAGTGTTGTGCACGAGCATGTGCTTGTCCGGGAGGAGACGGAACTTGACGGTGTCCGCGGAAGACTGCTGGACATGACCGTGACGCTGGATGCCAGAGACTCCGACTGCCGCCGGTTTACGCTGCATGTGGCGAAGGATCCGGTGCACTACATTCAGATCCGCTGCGACCTGGCCCGGGGCGAACTCGTGTTTGACCGCAGCCATGGCGGTTCCCACCGGGATATCGCGCATACGCGGCACGTACGGGCGGAAGTGCGGGACGGCCGGCTGACGCTGCGCCTGCTCCTGGACAAGGAGAGCGTGGAACTGTTCATCAATGACGGGGAGCGTGTGGTGACCTCCCTGATCCCGACGCCGCTGGAAGCGGACGGGATTACGTTTGCCGCGGACGCGCCGGTAACGGTCTCGGTCCAGTCCCATACGCTTGGATAACCATAAGGAGGAAGCCATGAAAAAAGGAATGTGCCTGGCCGTCATTGTCTGTATTCTGCTGGCATGGGCCGCGGCCGAACCGGCCGCGGAGCAGCCGGTCCTGCTGAGCCTTTCCTTTGATGAGGGCCAGGGCAGTGTGGTGCACGACGCAGCCGGAACTTTGCCGGATGCGGATGTGCAGTACCAGTATCTTGCGCCGGCGTATACGCAGCCCATGGATCCCCAGTGGCGCACAGGGGGCGCCCGGAACGGCGCCCTGCTCTTTGACGGCTGCTCCACGTACATTGCCTATGACGCGCAGGATATCTGCCTGAGCGGGCAGAAGCTGACGGTCAGCCTCTGGGCGGCGCCCCGTGCCTTTGAATGGGATCCGCCGGAAGCCGCGGACAGCGGAAATGCGCATCTGACGGCCCTGGTGGGGCAGTATCACCGGGAAGACAATACGGGCCTTCTGCTGGGCTACCAGAGGTTCGGAAGGCTGTGCCTGGAAGTGGGTACCGGCGAAAACTGGTATACGCTGTGGGCGGATGACGAGCGGCTCGAGCGCCTGGCGTGGAATCATGTGGCGGCCGTGTTTGACGGGGAACAGGGCAGAATGACCCTGTACCTGAACGGCGAAGAGGCGGCATCCATGGAGGTGTCCGCCGGGTCCGCCATCGCTCCGGCGGTCAACGAAAAGCTGCTGATCGGCAAGAATGCCTACGGCGAGCAGATCGGCGCCGGGAACTATCAGATGTTCTGCGGGCTCATGGACGAAGTGCAGGTGTACGCAGACGCGCTGGATGCCTCATCGGTGGCGGAAAAGGCAGGCGTGGAAACGCAGCCCATCGACTATGCCCAGATCGGCCCTGAGAATCTGCTGACCGGGGATATGTACAAGACCCAGTACCACGGCGGGCCGTACCAGCACTGGATGAACGAGCCCCACGCGCCGCTGTACTATCAGGGCATGTATCATCTCTTCTTCCAGAGCAATTCCATCGGCACCTACTGGCGAAATATCTGCTGGGGGCATCTGGTGAGCACGGATACGGTGCACTGGCGCCCGGTCCGGGATGCCATTGTGCCCACGGAGAATTCCGTGGTGCCCGACGGGGTATGGTCCGGCGGCGCTACGCTGGACTGTAACGGTGTGCCGGTACTGTTCTTCACGGCCGGTAATGACAGTTTCCGCAAAGACGGCCTGATCTCCAACCAGAATATCGGTGCGGCCTGGCCGGCGGACCTGAGCGATCCGGAGCTGACGGACTGGGTGCTCGCCGATGAGCTTGCCATTGCGCAGCAGGACGGCCAGGGCCGGGCAGGCGAGTTCCGGGATCCCCATATCTGGAAGGAAGGGGAGAAGTGGTATATGCTGGTGTGCTCCGGGAGCACCCGGACCATCGGCGGAACCGCGCTCCTGTATGTGACAGACCGCCTGGAAGTGAAGGCGGACGGGACGCTGGACATGGACTGGCAGTACAAAGGCCCGGTCTATGAAATGGAAGACCCTTCCGTGATCTACGGCACCAGCTGGGAACTGCCCATTCTGCTGCCCCTGTCCAACCGGGCGGGCACGGTGACGCGGTACGGATTCTTCTTTTCCCCGGCCCCGGCGGGCATTGCGGACAACAAGGTCTACTATTTTGTGGGAGACTTTGACCCGGAAGCCGGAACGTTTGAGCCCGACTCGTCCATGCAGGGCCAGCCCCGCATGCTGGACTATGGCAGCAATGTATTCACCGGGCCCAGCGTATTATGTGATCCCGTGACCGGACGCGTGTGCATGTTCTCCATCATGCAGGACCAGCGCACCGGCCCGGAGGAAGGCGCGGCGGGCTGGGCGCACTGCGTGGGCCTGACGCGGAACCTGTATCTCTCCGATGACGGCATGGATGTATGCGTGGAAGTGGACCCGAGGGTCTATGATCTGCTCGGTGAACAGCTGCTTGACATGAAATCGGTTTCCATGGAGGAAGCCAACGCGGCGCTTGAAGGGATC
>CACYNZ010000451.1 GCA_902775835.1 uncultured Eubacteriales bacterium
ATCCTGGAGCAGGCCAAGCACGATCCAGGGCATTTCTGAGCGCGACATTTCCGCCATGACGCCGGGGCGCTTTTTGTCTGCTTTGATTCGTTTCTCTATCGCCCAGAAAGCCTCGCTTCCTCTGTCCTTGCCCGTCAGGATGGCGGCGTATTCGTCGCACATCCGCTCCATGTATTTCTCCTGCCACTTTGGCAGCAGATCCCGGAACAGTTTCCAGTTCGCTTTTGATGGTTCATAATTGTTCAAATCCGCTTATGCTAAGCAGCTCTTTCAATTCTTTTATCCGTTTGCATTTTGGGGGAAGGACTGCTCTCCCTTTGGGCGATTGGGCCGAACGAATAAAAACGCTGTCCATGCCTGCATTTGCGGCTCCCTGGCAATCGCAAACAGCATCATTGCCGATCATGACAGATTCATCCGGTGCGTATCCATTTTGAGCCAGCAAAGCATAGAACACTGGAGATGGTTTCTTTACGCCCGCTTCGCCGGAGATAAAGATTCTGTCAAAGAGATCATATAAGCCAAGCCATTTCAGCTCGGGTATGGTAAAACACGCCTGGGCGTTTGTCAGCAGAATGATCCGGTTCCCGCGGCGCTTCAATTCTTGGAGAACTTCAGCGCCATGCGGATATACTGAAAGCTTTTTGAGTGACAAAGCGCGGAATGCCAGCGCGGTATCGCGCAGGTCATTCGCTGTTAAGCCAGCCCCATCATGCTCTGCGAGCCGCCGAAAGACGTTCATCAAATCAATTTCAGCGGGCCCTTCTCTGCTGCCAAGAGCGGCTTCAGCTTTTCTTTCTTCTTCCCGGCAGAACTGCAGGTATGTGCTGCGCAGAATGTGTGGATCGTAAGAAAGCCCTTTGGACAGCAGATAAAGTGAAAACCGATCCCACAAAGCGCCGTTTTCCTCATCGGTGTGAATATCCACCAGCGTCCCGTATAAATCAAACACGTAATTTTTGTATTCCTTTTTCACGGCGGTCACCTCATCGCCCACGAAAACCAGTGGCGCTGCAGCTATTGTCAGACACATCATCAATGTGCGCAAGCCCCGACCCGGTTTCCTGCGGGTCTATTTCTTCCTAACAAGATTCCCGCCGCATCAGCAGCGGCTGAAAGGTGACGTGCTGATGGTTCTGCTCCTGTGAAATTAAACCTTTCATCAATTGCGCGGTATGCTTGACCATATCGGCGACCGGCTGCGCGAAGGTCGTAACGGAGGGGATACAGTAGGCAACGGACTCCAGTCCGTCAAAGCTCAGGATTTTAACGCTTTCCGCAGGAGTTTTCAGATCGTGAAGCGCGCGAAGGATGGCGGGGACCATCGTATCCGATACGCAGCAAACCGCCGTGGTTTCTGGATGGTTCAAAAAATGCACCTTGATCCCATCGTAGGTTTTCTGGTACTGGTAATCCGTTTCAATATACCAATTGGTTTCGTTGCCCGCCATGCGCAGGGCTGCCTGATACGCTTGCACTCTCAGGCCATAGACGCTGTTGTCGATAAAAGAGGAGATCACCGTGCAGATATTTTGGTGCCCCTGATCGATCAGGCTTTTCATCTGTCCGAACGCGGTTTGGAAGTGGCTGACCTGAATGCTGGAATACGTCAATTCGTCTTCCTGTTCCGGCAATACGGTATTGATAAAAATGGCGGGGCAGGGTAGTTGCCGGAATACTTCTCTGGGAACCGGAGCGAAATTGCCGCCGATGTAAATCAAACCGCTCAGTTTTTCCTGGTTAAGCTGCCGGATCATTTCAGTCATTTTTTCCGTTTTGTCTTGAGCGTGATAATTATCATGAAAACCCAATACAAGATAGCCGGAATTGTGGATCAGAATGGACAGCATATCTTCTATATGGGAATAGAGAGGATTATAGACGCCTTCCGTCACCAGGCCGATCTTTGGAATGGCTTTTCCTTTCCGGCGCGGAGACACCTTCGGGGCGTATTGGTATTCTTCAATGATTTCCAGCACGTGTTTCCGGGTCGCTTCCCCCACGTCCGGGTAATTGTTCAGCACTTTTGATACCGTTCCCGGCGTCACATCGGCAATTCGGGCGATTTCCCGTATATTCATGGCACTGCGCCTCCCTGTGCTTTTCTTCAGATTGTGAGGATGGGCTCGATGCCAAGTCCCTTCAGCATGTCATATGCCTTGGGCATGCACGCGTCCCAGACCTGGCAGGGCTCATGGGCGTCTGACCCGATGATGACTCGCGCCCCGGACCCGACGACTTTTTCCCAGAATTTTATATGGGGGTACATGAGCCGCGGCCCTTCCGGATATTCGTGGATCCCGCGACGGAACCCATTGGCGTTCAATTCCAGGATCACCCCATAGCGAACAGCGGATTCGATGATCCTGTCAGACGTCGCGTCGCAGTTTTTATCCCACGGGAGTTTGTTCATGGCGAATAAATCGGGATGGGCCAGCATCCTGAACAGCCCCGTTTTCAGCGCTTCGTCGATCGCCCGGGCATACCAAAGATACATTTCCGTATCCGGGGCGTCGGCAACGAACAGGTATTCCCGATCCGGCATAGGAAAGAAATGCTCTCCCAGCAGCAAATAATCCAAATGATCTTCATTCAGCAGCCGTTCATAATAAGGAATATACTTGGGAAGATACTCGATTTCCAAGCCTTTGAGGATGGTCATTTGGGAAGCGTACTTTTCCGCCAGCCTGTCCACTTCGGAAAAATGATCGGACAGTTCCTCATACGGCATCCGATAGCCATAGTCATGGTCAGGGAAAGGGGCGTGTTCGGAAAAGCCTAAAATCGATACCCCTGCGTCCAAAGCGCAGCGGACATAGTCTTCCTCCGTTCCCTGGGCATGGCGGCAGCGCTGGGAATGGGTGTGGTAGTTCGTTTTCATGGGAACCTCGCTTTCAAAGCA
>CACYNZ010000452.1 GCA_902775835.1 uncultured Eubacteriales bacterium
AGGAAGCAGTATGGAAGCAGAACCGTCTGTTTCAGCAGCACAGCCGGATTCCTGTACTGATTGCAGGCAACTGTGACGATGGTGGTAATGGTGTATTACCGAAGGAAGGCACGTTTGTCGCAACAGCAGCCGAGGCCGGTGCAAGTGCGGGAACAGAAACTGCGTACCATATGGGGTACGTGGCCGGACGGGAAGCGGCAGCGGTCGGCGTGAACTGGATGTTCAACCCGGTGGCGGACGTTTACCGGAACTGGCGGAACACGATTGTGAATACGCGATCCTTCGGCAGTGATCCGGATCGCGTCATTGAATGCGTACGCGCGTATATCCGGGGCATCAAGGATGCTGCCCCGAATATGGCATGCACATGCAAGCATTTCCCCGGGGATGGCTGGGATGAGCTGGATCCGCATATTTCTCCGGCCCACAATGAAGCCGGTGTGGAGGAATGGCTTGCCAGTTATGGACGCGTCTACAAGACAATGATTGACGAGGGCCTGGAAACCATCATGACAGGCCAGATCTCGCTTCCGGCCATGAGCCGGAAACTGCGCCCGGGAATCAGGGACACGGAGATCATGCCGGCTTCCCTGGCACCGGAGCTTCTGCAGGATCTGCTCCGCGGGCAGCTGGGCTTTAACGGGCTGATCATTTCGGATGCATCGCACATGATTGGTATGTCAGGTGTGATGTCGCGTCGCGAAGCCGTGCCGAAGTGCATTGCGGCAGGCTGTGACATGTTCCTGTTTGCGAATGATCCGGAAGAGGATATGGGATATCTGAAAGCCGGGTATGAGCAGGGAATTGTGACAGAGGAACGACTCAGTGATGCGCTGCACAGGGTCCTTGGACTGAAGGCACATCTGAAACTGTACGATGAAAGCGTACGCTGCCCGGATCACAGTATGCTGGATGTGGTAGGCTGCGAAGAACACAGGCGGTATACTGAGGACGCGGCTGATGCCGGTATTACGCTGGTCAAGGATACAAGGAATCTTCTGCCTCTGAACCCGGCAGAAAAGAAACGTGCGCTCCTGATTTATGTGCAGAGCACACCCAACAGCAAGGGATATCAGGGCGACGGCATGCGCGGCATGATTACGGAAGAGCTGGAGCGGGCCGGCTTCCAGGTGGAACAGTGCCCCAGTTTCTATGACCTGGAACTGGAGAACGGTGTGCATCCGATGAACTTTGTGCGTATGATGCAGATGGGTCGCAGGGAAGACTTCCGGAAAAAGTATGATGTAGTCTTTGTGTTCATTTATGTCAAGGGGTATGCGCAGCGCAATGTGGAGCGCATGGCATGGAGCAGCGGGCACAGCATGGAGATGCCGTGGTATACCGAGGAAGTGCCCACGGTCGGCGTGAGCCTGAACTACACAAATCATCTGGTAGACTGTGCCAATATTCATACTTTCATCAATGCCTATGGCCCGAACCGGGAAAATGTCCGGGCTGCCGTGGAAAAGATCACCGGCAGGAGTGCATTCCAGGGCAAAGCAGATGATTCGGTGTTCTGCGGACGCTGGGATACACGGCTGTAAAGGAGCGAAAGCATGAAAATTGAGAGTATGGTTCTGAATGAAGCGCGGAATGTGACGCTGACGGCATATATCCAGTCTGTGGGCGGCGAGTTCGGTGGGATTACCCGTCGGCCGGCCGTGCTGATTATTCCGGGCGGAGGGTATCATTTCTGTTCGGACAGGGAAGCGGAGCCGGTGGCACTGCCGTATCTGAAGGCAGGATATCAGGCGTTCATACTCCGGTATTCACTCAATGAACAGGCAGTATGGCCGAACCCACTGAACGATTATGAACAGGCAATGGAACGGATCCGCGGGGAAGCGGAAACGTGGCATGTAGTCCCGGACCGGATTGCTGTCGTCGGCTTTTCTGCCGGCGGACACCTTGCTGCCTGTGCCGCAACCATGGCGGCGGAGCGGCCCAATGCAGCCATTCTGGGCTATCCTGTGATTGACGGCGCATGTGCGCATGACTATCTGACCAGCGCACCGGATGTGCCTTCTGCTGTGGATGCACGGACATGCCCGTGCTTTGTGTTTGCAACCCGTACGGATAACCTGGTACCGGTGGAGAATGCACTGCATATGGTGGATGCACTATGCCGGCACGATATTGCCTTTGAAAGCCATATCTATTCCAATGGCCCGCATGGACTGTCCACAGGAGATCCATGCATCAACTCAGGCAGGTTCTGCGGACGATACCCGTCCTGGGTAGAGGACAGTATTGACTGGCTGCGGGATGTCCTGGGTGGCCTGAATGCCGGCGGACTCACAGAACCGCGCTTTGGCAGCCGGATCAACGGAAACCGTGAAGCTGCACTGAACCTGGACTGCAGCATGCAGTTTCTGATGGAGCATCCGGAAGGAAGGAAAGTCCTGGACGAGGTTCTGGGCGAAGGCTGGAAAAATGCCTGCCCTGCAGCGGCAAGGCATGTCATAACATTGCGGGACAGCCTGGCATACATGGGAATTCCGTCAGAGACAGCTTCAGATCTTGAAGCACGGCTGAATGCAATTCCGAACACATAAGCCAACGGCTGGCAGATCAATCAGACCGAAAGAAGGACTGCGTATGCTCCCATATGGCGGGAACATGCAGCAGTCCTTTTTATGCGTCATGATTTTCACAGCAGGCTCAGGCCACCCGGCGCTCGACGAACCATCGGCCGAGCTGACAGCCGGTAACCGTGGCAAAGCGTTCAAAGAACAGGTAGCTTTGCTGACCGTGGATCCAGACTGTATACCGGTCGCCCTGACCTCCGGCACGCAGTGCTGGAGCGGGACGGATATCAGGTATCCAGCTGGTTCAACAACCGAGCAGTATAAGCATGTTATGTCGGATAGCCACTGGAAGAGAATTGGTACGACGAACAG
>CACYNZ010000453.1:0-2888 GCA_902775835.1 uncultured Eubacteriales bacterium
CATGAATTCTACAGAGACAGGGCGAATCTCACAGCCGCAGATATGATCGGAGATTCTGAGAAGATCCCGGTTAAAGGCAGAGCTGTTATATCCACTGTTATCCTGAAATATGGAGACAAAGGAACTACGTGGCTCGCAGCCAGTGTCCAATCAGAATCTCCGTGGTCAGAAGCCAGAGCAAAATTCTATACAGATCCTGAGCATGATATCAGGATTTCAGTAAAGTCAATGCGTGATTATTATAAGGACAAACATTTATAAGAAAAGGATCAGGCGATTCCATTGAATTATGTACGCCCCGGTAAACCACGATTCTACAGAGTGGTTACGTTTCATTGTTCTCAGTGCGGTACAAACTTTATCTGGGATCTCAGAGTGAAACGAGGGAAAAGAAAGTTCTCACACTTTCAGAGATATTGGGCAGCTCAGTGCCCTGTATGTAAGAACGAGGTTCTTACGAAGAAATATAAACTTATTTCTTTTGATGATGTGAATAAATTTGGACTGTAAGAAGAATAATCCCCTGACGACTTTCGGTCATCAGGGGTAATTTATAACGCGCTTATTCCTAACGTTAACGGTCGCTGCGCAACAGCTAAAGTTAAGAATAAACTCTGCTTCCAGGTTTCCTTATGTGAATAACGGCTGAATAAAAATTTATTTTCTTCTGATGGCTGACGTAGAATCTGACAGTTCAGACAGGCTGACTATCTTAGTAGAATAAGCCAAGTCGTATTTTATGCTGACGTTAAGACTGACGTAAAGCGGATTATGCATCGGATAAAAAAATATCTCGACTCATGAAGAATCGAGATAACGCTTAGAATGGCTCCGATTGGACTCGAACCAATGACACTCCGGGTATGAACCGAATGCTCTAGCCAGCTGAGCTACGGAGCCAGATGGTTGCGGGGGTAGGACTTGAACCTACGACCTCCGGGTTATGAGCCCGACGAGCTACCAAACTGCTCTACCCCGCGATAGCTTTGTGCGCCTCGCGGCGACAGCTGCTATCATACACGAGTCTCGCTGCTTTGTCAAGCGATTTTGATAAAAAACTTCGTCCAACTGTAAAACTGTCCAGGAAAGCCCGTCATTATTGCATTTTCAGGCATTTGCCCCGGGAATATGCAGTGCTTCCATTTCCGTGCATCAGATGAGATTTTCCCGTCCCAAAGCGCAAAATCTGCATTTGATTATTTGTCAAAAATGTGCAATAATCAACCAAATCATTCAGCGAGTGGAGAGAATTCCCATGTATCAGATTTTTGTCGTTGAAGATGAACTTCTGATCCGTCAGAGCATACGTAATACCATTGAGCACATGCAGGGCCCCTTTTCCTTCTGCGGAGAAGCATCCGACGGGGAAATGGCCCTGTCCCTCATGCAGGATCTCATGCCTGATATTCTGCTGACAGATATCCGCATGCCTTTTCTGGACGGGTTCGGGCTGATTCAGCACCTGAAGTCCATCATGCCATGGCTCAAGATCATCATTATCAGCGGGTACGGAGATTTTGAATTTGCCCAGAAAGCCATCTCTCTGGGCGTCGACCAGTATCTCCTCAAGCCCGTCCGTTCCGCAGACCTGATCAAAACCATTGAAAATGTGGCCCAGCAGATCGAAAGCGAAAAAAAGCATGCGGCTCTGCCCGACGGCCTCAATATGGATGAAGTGCATGCGGCTCTTCAGCAGCGTTTCATGTACCAGCTTCTCTACGGCGGTGCGGATACCGGCACACTGCTGAAGCAGATGCGCACACTCCAGCTGGATCTGGTGCGCAGTCATTACCTGGTGGCCGTATGTGAATATGAGTATCCCGGGCAGGACCAAAATCTGATCCGCGGTACCATACAGAAAGCACTGGAGAGTGCTGAACAGCTGCTCTGCTACTATAATTCCCCGACCCAGCTGACGCTGCTCGCCTATGACAATGATATGGAAGCCCTGAATGAACGGATTTATCAGGAAATCCAGATTCTGCGGCACCAGCTCAGGGACATCTGCCCCATCACGACCTGGGTCATCAGCAATGAAGTCCAGCGGCTCGGCACCATCTGCGATGCCTATAAAACCGCCTCAGACATGCTTCGGCAGATCAGTGCCGTTTCCGCCGGGCAGGTCATCAATGTCAGCGACAGCGCACAGATCACCGCTGACATCGTGCAGTTCCACAGTGTCTTCGGAGATGACTTTTTCCGCCGCCTGACCCATACCACGGTTCAGGAACTTCCTGCGCTGCTGGATGAGGCGCTGACCGGAAAGGACGGCGAACGGTTTCAGAGCATTCTCATGCGCTACAACGCACTGGTCGACCTCATGAAAATCACCGTTCAGATCATGAAAACCAATCTTCCCAATACCGACCACCGGGATATCGCCGCCCAGCTCGGTCAGGAATATGACCTTCTGCGCGCAGCCGAAAAGCCTGCCAGTTTCCGGGCAACTGCGGAGGCGATGCTGAAAAAAGCCCTGCAGATGCGCCAGGATGCACAGACCGATCTTCGGTACATCCACGTCATCAGCCGGGCCGAAAAATATGTTGCCGAACATTTCTGCGATCCGAATATGTCGCTCATCAGTGTAGCCAGGCACGTGGGCATGAGCGCCGCCCATTTCAGTACCGTGTTCTCCCAGAGCATGGGCAGGCCGTTCATCAGCTACCTCACGGCCATGCGCATCGAGCGGGCCAAGGAGCTCCTGGCAGGCACATCCATGAAGCTGTCGGATATCGCCATGGAAATCGGATACAATGAGCCGAACTATTTCAGCCATGTATTCCGCAAAATGGAAGGCATTACTCCCACGGAATACCGGAACAGCTGTGCCGCTCAGTAGCCCCGTGCGTCGATGATCTCCTCCGTAAGCGATAAAGCATCAAACGCGG
>CACYNZ010000453.1:2893-3568 GCA_902775835.1 uncultured Eubacteriales bacterium
CTCCCCTTTTTCCAGAAGTTCAATGACTGACTGCACCCTGGGCCCGTGGAGCGGATTGCATTCCACATCCAGGCTGATCTCACCGGAGAGAATCATGTGAAGTGCCGTGTTGGCAGCGTCAAAGGAAATCAGCGTCACGTCCTTTCCAGGCTCAATTCCCGCCTGTTTCAGCGCTTCTATGGCACCGTAGGACATATTGTCATTTTCCGAATAAATCAGATTGAACGTCATGCCATCGGCCAGGACTGCTTCCATCAGTTCCTGGCCTTTTGCCTGTGTAAAATCCCCGGAACCGCGGAAAGCAAGCTTCCACTCCGGATGCCGCTCCAGTGCGGCGTCCAGCCCTTGTGTGCGGCCGATCTGCGCGCTGGACCCGATATTTCCCTGCAGATGCACAATGGACAGAGGTCTGTCCCCGAACCGCTCTTCCATCCAGGCTACAGCGGTATCGCCTTCCCGGCGGAAGTCCGATCCGATCCAGCACGTGAACAGGTCCGTGTCCTCAACCTCAATCATGCGGTCCACAATGATGACCGGAATCCCCGCCGCTTTCGCCTCGCCCAGCACGGTCTCCCAGTTTTTCTCCGTGGTCGGAGCCAGCACAATATAGTCAACGCCCTGATTGATGAAATTCCGTATGGCCGTAATCTGCCGCTCCTGCTTCTGCTGGGCGTC
>CACYNZ010000454.1:0-762 GCA_902775835.1 uncultured Eubacteriales bacterium
ATTTTCTTGGTGGGCTCCTGGAGACTCATGATCTTGGCGCCGACCTTGGGAATATAGCCGTCGGGAATGGTGAACACATTGCCGTAGACGCTGTTGAAGCGCTGCGCGATATCCCGGCACAGTTCCAGGTGCTGCTTCTGGTCCACGCCCACGGGCACCAGGTCGGTCTGATACAGGAGAATATCCGCGGCCATGAGCACGGGATAGGTGAACAGGCCGGCGTTGATATTGTCCTCATGGGCGGCGGACTTGGCCTTGAACTGGGTCATGCGGCTCAGTTCGCCCATATAGGTATAGCAGTTCAGGATCCACGCCAGTTCCGCGTGCGCGCTGACATGGCTCTGGCAGAAGATGATGTTTTCCTTCGGGTCAAGACCGGAGGCGATATAGATGGCAGCCAGTTCCAGGCAGCGGCGGCGCAGGTCCGCGGGATTCTGACGCACCGTGATGGCGTGCTCGTCCACCACGCAGTAAATGCAGTCATAGTCATTCTGCAGCTTGACGAAATTCCGCAGGGCGCCGATATAGTTGCCCAGCGTCAGCGTGCCCGAAGGCTGAATGCCTGAAAATATAACCTTTTTCTTTTCCGGAGCCGTATTCTGTTCCATCCTGACATTCCTCCTGATCTTTCAAAAAAATAAACACGCCTTCCCCTCTAAGGGGACGGTGTGCCCGTGGTACCACCCCAGTTGACTTCCTTGCAGGAAGCCCGCTCTATGCCGGATCACGGCGGTGCCGTCACCGGATACTTGCTTCGCGTTC
>CACYNZ010000454.1:816-3686 GCA_902775835.1 uncultured Eubacteriales bacterium
CCCGGTGCCCTCCGGGCTCCAGCCATGCATTTCCCCCCGCCGCCTTTCACCGCCGCGGCTCGCTTTCGGGATTCCGTGCACTTTCTGCCCGTCATCAGTTTCCGGAATTTTACCATGACTGTGTCCAAATTGCAATATATACAGCGGATTTCAGGGCCCGTCGCAAGGACATGCGCGGCCTGAACCCGGGCGCATTTTCCGCGCTCCGCGTTAAATTATTCTTTCTCCCGGAAGCCCCTGTCCCTTTCCCTGGCTTCGCTTCCCTTTTCCCTGCTCTCCCTGTGTTTCCGGCCCGTCTCACATTCTGAAAAAAATAGTTTGTTTACCCTATTGCATCCAGACATTTTTTATGTATAATGTTTGGCGTTTAATAATTCTTCCCTTTTTGTTTAGTGATTCTAAACGGGTGAAAGGAGGGGAAACGTGATGGATATCGGCAGGAGAATCCGTCAGCTGCGGGTCAGAAACGGACTGACGCAGCAGGAGCTTGCCAGCCGGTGCGAGCTGACAAAAGGCTTTGTGAGTCAGCTGGAGAACAACCTGACGACGCCTTCGCTCCCTGCCCTGATGGATCTGGTGGAAGCGCTTGGCAGCGATATGGCCACCTTTTTTTCCGAGGAGCAGGAACAGCAGATCGTCTTCGGCAAGGATGATTTCTTTGAGGACGCCCGGGAAAACTGCACGATTCTCTGGATCGTGCCCAATGCCCAGAAAAACGCCATGGAGCCCATTCTGGTTACCCTCCCGCCCCATCAGGCCACCCGGAGCATGATGCCCCACGAGGGCGAAGAGTTCGGGTACGTACTCTCCGGAAGCATTGTTCTGGAAAACGGCGGACGGAAGCACCGGGTGAAGAAAGGCGAAACCTTCTACATCCGCGGCGAACAGGAACACTGTCTGCGAAACACCGGCAATACCCCCGCCCAGGTTCTCTGGATCACCACCCCGCCATCATTCTAAGGAGGAATTCCCATGCGCAAACTGATCGAATTCAGGAACATCGTGAAGTCCTTTGACGGTCAGGTCGTCCTCAAGGGCGTGAAGCTGAACATCTATGAAAATGAATTTGTCACCCTGCTGGGCCCTTCCGGCTGCGGAAAGACCACCCTCCTGCGGATCCTCGGCGGATTCCTGGAGCAGGACGACGGCACCGTCATCTTTGACGGACAGTGCATTGACAATGTGCCGCCCTACCGCAGGGAGATCAACACGGTTTTCCAGCGCTATGCGCTTTTCCCCCACCTGAACGTCTATGAGAACATCGCCTTCGGCCTGCGCATCAAGAAGACAGGCGAAGACATCATCCGTCAGAAGGTTACCCGCATGCTCTCCCTGGTGAACCTGGAGGGCTATGAAAAGCGCAAGGTCACCAAGCTCTCCGGCGGTCAGCAGCAGCGCGTGGCCATTGCCCGCGCTCTGGTGAATGAACCCAACGTGCTGCTCCTGGACGAGCCGCTGGGCGCCCTGGACCTGAAGCTGCGCAAGGAAATGCAGCGCGAGCTCAAGCGCATCCAGCAGGAGGTCGGCATTACCTTCATCTATGTCACCCATGACCAGGAGGAAGCCCTGACCATGAGCGACAAGATCGTGGTCATGAATGCCGGCGAGATCGAGCAGATCGGTACGCCGCTGGAAATCTACAATGAGCCTGTCAACTCCTACGTCGCCCGCTTTATCGGCGAGAGCAATATTGTGAACGGCATCATGAAGGAGGACTACAAGGTCCGCTTTGATGACAAGGATTTCGAGTGCGTGGACTTCGGCTTCCGGCCCAATGAGCCGGTGGATGTGCTGCTGCGCCCGGAGGATATTGCCATCGTCAGGCCCGGAGAGGGCGTGATGCGCGGCGAAGTCAAGAGCGTATTGTTCAAGGGCGTGCACTACGAGCTCATGGTGGAGACGAGAACCGGTACCAGCAAGACCGTGCAGATGCACGTGGTGAATCAGCACGATATCGAAAACCCGCAGTACGGGGAAAAGATCTCCGCCAACGACTTCTATGTGGACTCGGAGGACCTGATCAACAAGGAAATGACGGACCAGGACTTCATCTCCATCGCCAACGCCCAGGCCTGGGACGAGGACAACCATGACATTTCCCTGACCCGGGTGTCCCACAACATTGAAAACACCCCCGGCGAATACAGCATCACCTTCGGTACGGAGAAGGGCACGGAAGTCACCGTAAAGGTATACGTGATCCATCCCGAGTACGTGGAGGACGCCCGTCACAACATCGGCATCAGCGCGCTGGATTTCTTCATCACGCCGGATGAGATTCAGGAATCCATGGCCATCTCCACCGACCTGAAGACCTGGGCCAGCGCGGAAGCCTGGAACCTCCAGGACGACACCTCCGTGGAAATCACGGACGTGAAGTTTGACTTTGATCCCGCCTCGGTCACCGAAGGCACCTACAAGATCACCTTCGCCACCCAGGGCCGGGTATACAAGGTGGAAACCACTGCTCACCACGAGGTGGGCGACCGGGTGGACCTTTTCTTCGGGCCGGAGGATCTCCATGTTATGCATAAGGAAGTGGCGGACGCATGAAATCCTTTTCTCGAATGAGCTATCCCTACATTCTCTGGATCGGGGTATTCATCGTCGCGCCGATGATCATGATTCTCCTCTATGCCCTCACCCGGTCCGGAAACAGCACCCTGACCTTTCACTTCACACTGGAGAATTTCAGCCGCTTCTTCTCCGATCCCGATTTCATGCGCGTGCTCTGGACCAGCCTGCGCATCGCCTTCATCACCACCGTGGTCTGCATTCTGATCGGGTATCCCGCCGCACTGTTCATCGCCAATCAGTCGGAGCGGAAGCAGACCCTGCTGATCCTGCTCATCACCCTGCCCATGTGGATC
>CACYNZ010000455.1 GCA_902775835.1 uncultured Eubacteriales bacterium
TGCAAGGTAGTTGAGGCCGAAGAGAACGTTTCCGAAGCTCTCTCCCTCGATGCCGAGACTTCTGGGCTTCTCGGCGCCGGTGCCGATGAAGATGCTGGCATAGCCGTCGCGGAACAGCTCGTCGATCATCAGGACCGAGCCGATGGTAGTGTTGGTGCGGATGGTGATACCCATTTCCTCCATCCTGGCCTGATAGCGGTCGATGATGCTCTTCGGCAGGCGGAATTCCGGAATCCCGTACTGCAGAAGGCCGCCGATCTTGCCCTTCCATTCAAACACCGTGACAGGATATCCCTGCTGTGCCAGGGTGATGGCAACGGTCATGCCCGCGGGGCCGCAGCCGATGACCGCGACTTTCTTGTCCTTCTTCTCGGGACGGTTTACCTCCATGCGGTCGAGATACATCTCGGAGATGTAGTTCTCAATGCTGGAGAAGTGAACCGGCGTATCCTTTTTTCCGCGGATACAGTGCCCGGCACACTGCATCTCATGGTTGCAGACGATGGAACAGACCGCGGACATGGGGTTATTGCGAAACAGCATGTCACCGGCTTCCACATGGTCGCCGTTCTTGACATTCAGTCTGGAACCGTAGGTGATCTGGTAGGAACGTGTATCCTGAGGATTGGTTTCGGAAGTGATCTGGATCATCTTCTTGTTCTTGACATCCACCAGGGCGACGGTGCCGCTGATTTCGGCAAGAACAGCCTCATGCTTGGGCTTGCGGGCCTCGAAGAGTTCCTCAACACGGGGAAGACCCTGAGTAATGTCTTCGACACCGGCAACGCCGCCGGAGTGGAAGTTACGCATGGTCAGCTGCGTACCGGGCTCGCCGATGGCCTGAGCGGCGATAACGCCGACAGCTTCACCGATATCCACCTTGCCGCCGTGGGCCATGTTCATGCCGTAGCAGCGTGCGCATACGCCGTTTTCGGTCCGGCAGGTGAGCACGGAACGCACGGTCGCGGACTTCACGCCGCGGCTGGCGACCAGCTTCGCCTTGAGGGCGTCAATATCCTCGTTGAGCTTGACCAGGACTTCGCCGGTTGCGGGATCCACGATGTCTTCAGCGGCCGTACGTCCGCGCAGACGCTCTTCGAGGGATTCCACAGGCTGCTTTCCGGCCATGAGTTCGGAAACCACAATGCCACGGACGCGCTCGCCGCGATTCATGAAGCAGTCTTCTTCACGGACGATGACTTCCTGGGAAACGTCCACCAGACGTCTGGTGAGGTAACCGGAGTCAGCGGTACGCAGAGCGGTATCGGACAGAGCCTTGCGGCTGCCGTGAGAGGAGAGGAAGAACTCAAGCACGTTGAGGCCTTCACGGAAGTTGGCTCGAATGGGAAGTTCCACGGTTTTGCCGGAGGGAGCTGCCATCAGGCCGCGCATGCCGGCAAGCTGGGATACCTGAGCGGCAGAACCGCGGGCACCGGAGTCTGTCATCATGCGGATAGGATTGAACTTGTCCAAGTTGGGGAGAATCTGCTCGCGCAGATTTTGCGTGCATTCCGTCCAGAGTTCGATGACGTGATTATAACGTTCATTTTCACTCATGAGACCGTGACGGTACATCTCGTTGACGCGGCGGACCTTTTCATCGTAGGCGGCCAGCATTTCCTGCTTGGTCGGCGGAACCTTGATATCCGCAACGGACACGGTGACAGCGGAACGGGTGGAGTACTTGTAGCCCAGTGCCTTGATCTTGTCAAGAACAATGGCGCACTTGTGCTCGCCCTGACTGTTGAAGCACATGTCCACGATGTTGGCCAGCTGCTTTTTGCCGACCAGGCCGTCGATCTCGAGCGGGAACATGTCATCCAGACAGTTCCTGGGCTTGAAGCCCATGTTCTGGGGCAGGGCATCATTGAAGATCAGCTTGCCCAGCGTGCAGTCGATGAGACGGGAATCCGTTTCACCCTTGAAACTGCGGGTCACACGGACCTTGATCGGTGTCTGCAGAGAAATCTCATGCTTGAAGTATGCCATTTCCGCTTCGTCCTGATCGCGGAATACGCGGCCGGCGCGCGGATCCTCCTCGTCCACAATGGTCAGATAGTAGCATCCGATCACCATGTCCTGGGAAGGCTGAATGACGGGCTTGCCGTCCTGAGGCTTCAGAATGTTGTTGTGTCCCAGCATCAGGAAGCGGGCTTCGGCCTGGGCTTCCAGGGAGAGCGGCACGTGCACAGCCATCTGGTCGCCGTCGAAGTCAGCGTTGAAAGCGGTACAGGCCAGAGGATGCAGCTTGATGGCCTTGCCTTCCACCAGCACCGGTTCGAAGGCCTGAATGCCCAGACGGTGCAGGGTGGGAGCACGGTTCAAAAGCACGGGATGATCACGGATGACATTTTCCAGAATATCCCAGATTTCCGGGCTTGCCTTTTCCACCTTGCGCTTGGCGGACTTGACATTGTTTGCCTTTTTCAGGGCAACCAGCTGTTCCATGACGAAGGGCTTGAAGAGTTCAAGCGCCATGTCCTTGGGAAGACCGCACTGGTGAAGCTTGAGTTCAGGACCAACCACGATAACGCTTCGGCCGGAGTAGTCAACACGCTTGCCGAGCAGGTTCTGACGGAAACGTCCCTGCTTGCCGCGGAGCAGATCGCTGAGGGATTTCAGGGCACGGTTTCCGGGACCGGTGACAGGACGTCCGCGGCGGCCGTTGTCGATCAGAGCGTCAACGGATTCCTGAAGCATGCGCTTCTCGTTGCGGACAATGATGTCCGGGGCGCCGAGGTCCATAAGGCGCTTCAGACGGTTGTTGCGGTTGATGACGCGGCGGTACAGGTCATTCAGGTCGGAAGTGGCGAAACGTCCGCCTTCCAGCTGCACCATG
>CACYNZ010000456.1 GCA_902775835.1 uncultured Eubacteriales bacterium
CATGAGTCCGTTGAAGGTATCGCTCAGGTCAATGGCCAGTGCCGCATCCAGTATGCTCGAGAGCAGGATGGCCGCCAGGAATACCACCTTGTAGAGCAGGGTGGAGCGGGTGCCGAACAGGTATTCCCAGGCTTTCTTGCCATAAAAGCTCCAGCCCAGACACGTGGAGAAGGCAAACAGCGTGACGGCCACCGCAATGAAGATACCGCCGAAGGAACCGAAGTTCTTGGTGAACGCTTCCGTGGCCAGGCCCAGCTTGGTCACGCCGCTCAGGGACGCGCCGGTTTCCAGGTCCACCACGCCGCTGGTCAGGATGACCAGCGCGGTCATGGTGCAGACCACAATGGTGTCGGTGAACACTTCAAAGATGCCCCAGAGTCCCTGGGTCACGGGTTCCTTGACGTCGGAGGTGGAGTGCACCATGACCGAGGAGCCCAGGCCTGCCTCATTGGAGAACACGCCGCGCTTGAAGCCCCAGGTCATGGCCCGGGCAATGATGGCACCGCCCACGCCGCCGGCGGCCGCCTTGAAATTGAAGGCACCGCGGAAGATGGCGCCCAGGGCCGGGAGCAGCTGGCCCGCGTTCATGATAATGATGATCAGGCTGCCGAGGATATAGAACACGGCCATGAACGGCACAATGCGTTCATTGGTCTCGGCAATCCGCTTGAGGCCGCCGATAATGACCAGGAACGCCACCAGCATGAGCACAACGCCGATGATCAGGCTGCCGGCCTGGCTGGTGACAAGCCCGGCATTGCCGGTCAGGTTTGAGGCCGCCGTCAGCACGCTTTCACGGATGGTGGAGATCTGGCTCATGTTGCCGATGCCGAAGGACGCGAGCACGGCAAAGATGCTGAAGAAAACAGCCAGCACCTTGCCCAGGACCCGGCAGTTCTTTTTGCTGCCCAGACCGTCCCGGAGATAGTACATGGCGCCGCCGGACCACTCGCGGTCCTTGTTCAGGCGCCGGTAGTAAATACCCAGCACGTTCTCGGAGTAGTTCGTCATCATGCCCACAATGGCCGCGATCCACATCCAGAACACGGACCCGGGACCGCCCATGGTGATGGCGTAGGCCACGCCGGCAATATTGCCTGTGCCGATGGTGGCCGACAGCGCGGTGCACAGGGCCTGGAACTGGGAGATGGAGTTCCGGTCCTTGGAATGCGTGATGCGTTTGTCAAACAGGCGCCCGATGGTCTTGCGGAAGGTGTATCCCAGGTGCGTGAACTGGAAGAATCCCAGCAGAACGGTCATCAGGACACCGGTGCCGATCAGGAGGGTCAGGGCCGGAACGCCCCATACCACATCATTGACAGCGCTGTTGATCCGGGCAATGGCAGATGCAAATTCGTTCATGTCTGTGCCTCTCTTTCAGGGTCGATACAGTCGGTGCCGGAAAAAGAAAACCCGCGGGGCTCCGGATGAAGCCTTCCGCGGGACACAAAACAAGACGGGTATACCCTGCCTGTCCAGTCTTTTCCGTCCTTTTGCCTGAGAGATTTGGCTGCATGGCAGCCTTGCACCTTCGGCACCGTTTCTAGCGCGGCTTCTCCGGAACGTCGTCCACGCGCAGTCTGCTGACCTGAGAGTATTACTCCTTCGGCGGCCTTTTGGGGCCTTTTCCTGAGCGCTTCCTCCGACACCTGTTCAGTTCCCGCACAGGATATACCATTGCCGGAACATATGTCAATCAAAAAACACAAAAAAAGCATTGCATGAGAACCATTTGCGCGGCGGTGGTATATAATGCAGACAAACAGGGAAAAGGAATGAACACAGATGCTGCCGGAAGAAAGACGTATGGAACTGACCCGGGCGGTCCGGGATCTCACGGAGCGGTACAGAGCGGCGGGCTATTTCCCCTCCGCCTGCGTGCGCGTGTTTGACCGGGAACGTACGCTTGCCTGCGTCTGCGTGGGCGACGCGAAGGAAGACTCGCTGTTTGACGTGGCGAGCCTGACCAAGATCGCCACCGCCACCCAGGTCCTGATGCTGGTGCGGGAAGGCCGGGTGCGGCTTGAGGATCCCCTGGAACAGCTGTTCCCGGAGATCAGGGAGAGCAAGCTCATGCGCGGGCGCCTGCAGGGCATTACCCTTTTCCATCTCCTGACGCATACCTCCACCATCCTGGACTGGTATCCCTTCTATGTCATGCGCGGGCATGACTTCTGGGAGGTTCTGGAGCACGTGCTCCGCACCACAGAGCCTGTGCAGGGCATGGTCTATTCAGATATCAATTTCATGCTCGCGGGCATACTGGTCAGCCGCCTGCGTCAGAAGCCCCTTGACCGCTGCCTCCGGGAAGACCTGGTGGAACCCCTGCAGCTGGGCAGCATGCTGTACCGCCCCGGCACAGGCAATGTCATCCCGTCCAGTTATGGCAATCCCATTGAGGAAAGAATGTGCGCCGAGCGCGGACTGGTCTTTGACGGCTTCCGGGACCAAAGCGCGCCGCTGATCGGTCAGACGAATGACGGGAACTGCCACTACTTTTTCGGGGACGTCTGCGGCCTTGCCGGCATCTTTGCCACGGCGGAGGTCTATGAAAGGCTGTGCCGGTTTTACATGAACACAGAAGATCCGCTGTTTGTCGCGGCCCAGCAGGAGCAGAAGGGCGCCAGGGGCCGCGGACTCGGGTTCCAGACCGGCGTCAGCTATCCGCATGGCTGCGGGCATACCGGGTTCACCGGCACGGGCATCTACTTCTCCCGTTCCCGGGGCGTGGGTGCGGTATCCATGACCAACCGCCTGTTCTATCGGGAACAGAATCCAAACGCGTCCGGGGATTTCCGGCGCGCCCTGCACGAGCTTGCCCTGGCCATGGCCGGAGA